>NZ_JZWY01001141.1:0-567 GCF_000966955.1 Streptomyces sp. NRRL S-495 | reverse complement strand
CCGACCGCCCCGTCGACGAACTCTCCGGCGGCCAGCGCCAACGCGTCTGGATCGCCATGGCCCTCGCCCAGCAGACCCCGCTGCTGCTCCTCGACGAGCCCACCACCTACCTCGACATCAGCCACCAGATCGAGGTCCTCGACCTCTGCGACCGCCTCCACCGCACCCAGGGCCGCACCCTGGTCGCCGTCCTCCACGACCTCAACCAGGCCGCCCGCTACGCCACCCACCTCATCGTCATGCGCGAGGGCCGGGTCGTGGCCGCCGGCGACCCGGGCGAGATCCTCACCGCCGAGCTGGTGGAGGAGGTCTACCGCCTCCCCTGCCGGATCATCCCCGACCCGGAGACCGGCACCCCGCTGGTCGTCCCGGCCGCCCCGAAGCGGAACTGACCGGTCTACGGGCGCGGCACCCGGGCGAGCGCGTCCCGGAGCAGCTGCCCGACGTCGGGCACGGGGATGCCGAGCACGGTGAGCCAGTCGACGATCTGCCGGACCGGAACCCGCATCCGGTCGGCCCGTTCCAGCAGCATCTCCAGCGTCACCGTGGACCCCCTCGACAGGACGC
>NZ_JZWY01001140.1:0-4597 GCF_000966955.1 Streptomyces sp. NRRL S-495 | reverse complement strand
CCGTGGACCCCCTCGACAGGACGCCGTCGTCCCGGTACCGGGTACCCAGAAGCTCCAGTGCCGTGGTCGCGGTGAGCCCCTCCGGGACCTCCCGGCAGGAGACCGGAACCCCGTAGCGGTCGAACCGCTCCAGCAGCGTGTCCAGTGTGCGGAAACTGTGTTGCGCCGCCACCAGCAGATGGGCGAACGGCATCGGATCGCCGGTTCGCACGTCCCACCACGAGCACGGCCCGACCGGGTCGAGGAGCAGTTCGTCCAGCTCGTCCGGCGCGAACGGGGCACGCAACGGCACGGGGAACCCGTAGTCCTCCAACCTGGCGATGACGTCCGGCAGCGACCGTCCGGCCGCCGCCAGGAGCATCCGGGAGTAGGGGAACGGACCCGGCGGGCCGTGGTCGACGGGGTCGCCGAACCGGTGGTCCTCGAACAGGGCCAGGTCGTCGACCGAGGCGTCCACCGGGAACACCTCCGGCAGGCAGAAGCCGTAGGCCCTGTACAGCCACAGAACCTCTGCCGGGTTCTTGCGCAGGGCCGCCGCGGCCCTGAGGACCTGCCGGGGTGACAGGGGAAGGCCGGCCTCCCACCAGGCCGACGACCCTCCGCAATGGTCCCGGAGGAGAGGCAGGGTCCAGGCCGGCGGATGCTGCGGCAGCCCCGCCGGATCCGCCGCCAGCCCGTACTCGGCGAACAGTGCGCACACTTCGCCGACGCTGATCCCGCGTTGAGCGCTGACCTGCGCGATCCGACCCATCGGCACCGTCTCCCCGACGGTGAACCACCCGCGACGAAGGTTGTCACCGTCACGCCGCAGCAGCCCGTCGGTCAGGGCCTTCCAGGCCAGTTCCACCACACCCTCCGGGACCGTGAGACCGAGGTTGCTCCAGTCGTCGGCGAGCTCCCCCAGTCGACGCCCGTCTTCCTCGGCCGCACTGACCAGGTCGGTCACCGTGACCTGACCGGGGACATCGTCCGGTGCCCGACTCAGTGTCTGCTGCACAACCACTGAGAGGGGAAGCCGCTCGGGGAAGCCCTCCGGCCTGACGTCGTGCAGCCCGAGCCGGGCCGCGCGCCGGGCCGCGTCCCGGAGTTCCACCCCCCAACGCGCCACAGCGTCGGCGAGTTGCTGCCCCGACCAGGACCTGTCGGGGTGCCAGCTGCTGTAGTCGTTGGCCGTGTACTCCGACAACAGCAGCTGGTCCGACGGCATGGCCACGAGGACTTGCGTGTCGTTCCGCAACTCCGGGCAGAACTCTGCGAGTTCGTCAAGAAGCGGGTGCGGGGCGTTGGCGAGCAGGCGCCACAGGAAGACGTGGTCGGGAGGGAACCCCACGAAGTCCCAGAGGCTGATCCTCTGGTGCTCCCGGGCCGAGAACCTCGAGAGAAGCTGCGGGTCCGCCGGGAACACGCCCGTTCTCGCGGTGCGGAAGGAACTGCCGCCCAGCGCCAACGTCAGCCCCGCCCCAATGGCCGCTGCCGCGAGCAGATCGGCCAACTGCGGGCTGCCGTGGGCGATCTGACACACCCAGCCGTACTCCGGAAGCTGGTGCTCCCCGGCCGCCAGGGCACCCGCCGCCGGGGCGAGCAGATCCAGCAGGGTGGACGAGACGTCGTCCAGCACCTGGGCGCGGTCGGCGGAGAGCCGGCCGGGGGTGTACGGCCCGGTGAGGTTGACCACCACCCCGCTCAGGCCCGCCCCCATGCTCGACAGCACCCCGCGCCGGACCGCGGGCTGGACCACCAGCCCGTCCACCAACAGGGCCCCGCCGTACTCGGTCCAGGTCACCTGCGCGCCCTTCGGCGCCTCCGCCCAGTCGACCCGGCTGCCGTGGGCGCCGAAGCCGAACTGCTCCCGTTCCGGCTGCCGGCGGAACTGGAGCCGCCCGGCCTGCCAGTGCGCCAGCCGATTGCCGTGCACCACCATGGTCCCGAACTCGGCGACGCCGAGCACCCGTTCCAACACGTCGAGGCAGGACCAGCCGGCCGCGGCGGTCACCGAGTCCCGCAGGTGCAGCCGGACCGCCGTCCCGCACTCCTCGCCCCGCGCCGCACGCTCGACGATCCGGAAGAGGTGGCCGGGCCCGTGGATCGCCACCTCCAGCACCGGGCCCGGACGGCCGTCCGGGCCCATCCGGCAGGTGGTGACGGTGAGTTCGTCGGCGAGCATGAAGTAGCTGAGCACACCGATGCCGAACCGGCTGTTGGGGTACAGCTCCACCGGCGGGTCCAACCGGCTCCAGGCGGCGCGTTCGAGCTTGAACTCGGGCTGTTCGGCGAAACGGGCGCCCGCCTGCGAGAAGACGCCCCGCAACTCGGCGTCGCCCATGCCGATCCCGTTGTCCCGGCACTCGACGTAGGCGCGGCCGTGCTCGTCCACCCCCTGCTCGAAGGTGATCCGCCCCTCGTACATCCAGGACGCGGGCCCGGTCCGGTCCAGGTACTCGGTGCGCGCGCGGCGGTAGCGGCAGGCGTCCAGGGCGTTCTGGTACAGCTCCCGCACCGCGAGGTCGCGGTCCTTGTAGAGCTGGACGCCCATCAGCAGTTCGCGCACCTTGCGCTCGTCCGTCCGGAACCCGGCCCAGCCGTCGAACACACCGCTCGCCGGGCGGACCTGGTCCGCCGAGAGCCGGGCGGGCAGGCGCGGCATGGCACAGGTGATCCGCTCGCGCCCGGCCCGGTCGACGGCGTGCAGGATCTCGTCGGCCCGCGCCGTGCAAGCCCGCAGCCCCTCGATCACGGCCTCGTGGTGGCACTCGGCGCGGAGCACGGGGAGTGTCGCCTCGCCGCCCCAGACCGCCCGTTCGACGGTGTCCCGCAGCTCACCGAGGTCCACCGGGCGCGGGATGCCGAGGTGTTCCACCACGATGTCCGGCAGGGCGGTGAGGTCCAGACAGGTGCTGTGGGCCAGTGCGAGCAGCAGGACGAGCCGACGCTCCCGAACCCGCTGGTGGCCCGGTCCGCGCAGCCGGTCGTCGGCCGGGAGGTGGTCCAGGAACTCGATGTTGGCGACGTCCGGCCCGCGCCGGACACCGTGCAGCAGCCGGGTCACCCTGGCGGGGGCCAGGATCTCGCCGAGCGGGCGGGCCTGCTCGGCGACCAGGTCCAACAGCTCGGCCACGTCCGCCGGTTCCGCGAGCATCCCCCGGTGCAGCTGCCACCGGTGGAACAGCCACCACCCGATCGGCCCGGCCGACTCCGGTCGCAGTCTGGTCCGTTCGAGCAGCATGCCGTACTCGTCCCCGAACGCCTCGAAGGACTGCCGCTCGGGGCCCGCCCCCGCCACCGGGCCCAACCGTCCCGGCGTGACGACCGGCGCCCAACGGGCGGCCGTCCGCAGCTGGTTGGCGCGGTAGAGGAACGGCAGGACGACCAGCAGAGCCGCCTCGGCCGGGTACAGCTCGAACGGCCCGTCCGGGTCCGGCTCGCCGAGCAGCCACTCCACCTGTTCGGCGAACCGCACCGCCAGCCCCGGGTCCTGCCACGGATCGTCCGCGAGCGCGGCCCCGGCCCCGTCGCGCACCGCGGCCAGCGCGGTGACGACGGCGAGCACGTGCTGCCGTACGACCGTCGTGTCCCGGCCCGCGGGAACGTGGTCCCAGACGGCGGAGCGGTCGGCCGCGTCCGTCCACGGCTCGGGCCCGCCCGGCGCCCCGGTGGTGGTGGCCGGTGCGCCGGGCGACAGGTGGATGTGGACGTCCCCGCCCTGGATCACGGGACCGTGATACGTCCCGCCGCCCACCAGGTTCCTGACCTCCGCGTCTCCCACACCGCCAGTCTTAGCACGGCCGTCCGACGGCGCGCAGGCAGACCGATTTCCCGTCAGTCGTTCTGCCCGGCCGGGGCGTTCCCGGCGTCGGCCGGAGCACCGGCCGGCGCCGAGGCCGGGGCGTTGGCCGGAGCGTTGACCGGGGGGCGGCCCGGGGTGGTGGCCGGGGCCGATGTCCGGCCGCCGCCGTTGCGGACGTTGGTCGGGGAACCGGTCGGCGAACCCGTGGGGCTGCCGCTGGCACTGTCGCCGTCCTTCGGGTCCTTCCGGGGTGCCGGGTCGGGGATGTCGGCCATCGGCATGGTCTGCTTGGGCGTCCCGCGCAGGGCCTGGTTCATGGCGTCGCGCCAGATCGGCCCGGGGCCGTCGGCGCCGAAGACCTCCTTGCGGTACTTGCCGTTGATGGTGATGTTGCGCATCTCCACACCGCCGTTGGGGCCGCCGATCCAGACCGAGGTGGCGAGCTGCGGGGTGTAGCCGCTGAACCAGGCGGCCTTCTTCTTGTCGGAGGTGCCGGTCTTGCCGGCGATCTGGCGGTCCCCCTCCAGGCCGAGGTCGCGGCCGGTGCCGGTCTCGGTGACGCCGTTGAGGACGGTGTTCAGCACCTTGGCGGTGTCCGCGGAGAAGGCCGTCTCGCAGCGGGCGGGCGGGACCGGCACGTCCTTGCCGTCGACGGTGGTGATCGAGGTGACGGCGAGCGGGGCGCAGTACTTGCCGTTGGCGGCGAAGGTCGCGTAGACACCGGCCATGCTCAGCGGGCTGACCTCCTCGACGCCCAGGCCCATCGCGGGGACCTCCTCCAGCGGCTTGCCGCTCGCCTTGGTGGCGATGCCG
>NZ_JZWY01001139.1:0-749 GCF_000966955.1 Streptomyces sp. NRRL S-495 | reverse complement strand
GATCGGCTTGAAGGTGGAGCCGGGCTGGAAGCCGTTGCCGCCGCCCATCGCCACGTCGACGTTGAAGTTGACGACGGTCTGGTTCTTGCTCTCGGAGAGGCCGTACGGGCGGGTCTGGGCCATCGCCAGGATCTTGCCGGTGCCGGGCTCGACCATGCTGGCGGCGGCCGACACCGGGTCGGTGACCCGCACGTTGGAGCTGACCGCGTTCTGGGCGGCGGCCTGCTTGTCCGGGTCGAGGGTGGTGCGGATGTTCAGGCCGCCCTGGTCCCAGAGCTTCTTGCGTTCGGCGGCGGTGGCGCCGAAGACCGGGTCCTGCTTGACCACGTGCCGGACGTAGTCGCAGAAGAAGCCCATGCCCGCCTTGGCGGTGATGCAGCCGTTCTGCGGCTCCTTGTAGTTCAGGCCCAGCGGCGCGGCCTTGGCCTCCTGGGCCTGGTCGGCCGTGATGTGGCCGTTCTCCAGCATCTTGTCGAGCACGGTGTTGCGCCGGTTGAGCGAGGCCTGCGGGTGCGCCTTGGGGTCGTACTGGGACGGGTTCTGCACCAGTCCCGCCAAGGTGGCGGCCTCGGCGACGGTGAGGTCCTTGTTGCTCTTGCCGAAGTACCGCTGGGAGGCGGCCTCGACACCGTAGGCGCCGTTCCCGTAGTAGGTGATGTTGAGGTAGTTGGTGAGGATCTGGTCCTTGGTCAGGTCCTCCTCCAGCTTGATGGCGATCTTCAGTTCCTGGATCTTGCGGCCCAGGGTCT
>NZ_JZWY01001138.1:0-2731 GCF_000966955.1 Streptomyces sp. NRRL S-495 | reverse complement strand
CGCCCGGCCGACGGGGCGGAGGACGGGGCGGGAGCGGGGAGCGCGAGGGACGGCGTCGGGGACGGGAGCACGGGCGGCTCCGGGAGGCGGGGTGCGGCGGAGGACGGTACCGGAGTGTCCCGGGGCGATCGGCTCGCGGCCCGGGTCGGCGTCGGCACCGGTGTCGGGCGCTGCGGACCGGAGGCCGGCATGTCACCCGAGGATACGGACGCCGGGAGGGGCCGCGGGGGCGCGGCCGTCGGCGTGTGGGCGGCGCCGCCGTCCGGTGCCGCCGTCGGCAGCAGGCCCAGCGCCGACACCACCGCCCCGGCGCCGACGACCGTCAGCAGACCCCACCGTCGCGGACCCGGGGGCCGGCTCCTCCCCGCGACCGGCCGGTGCACCACCGGTGCGGGCAGATCGGTGGAAGCGGGGTCCGCTCCCCCGGGGCCGTGCGCCGCCGCAGGTTTCCGCGGGCCCGGGCCTGCCGGACGGTCGGCGGGAACAGCCGAACAGCTCGCTCCGCAGCAGGTCGACGTCCCAGCGGTGCACGGCCGCGAGGTCCTCCAGAGCCCTGCCGCAGCGGGGACAGCGGGCCAGGTGACGGGCCAGGTCGACGGTCACCGGCGCGTCCTCGCCGACACCTGCGGCCGCGCTCCCGGCGACGCCAGCTCCCCCGCTCCCGGCGGCACTCCCGGTGGCGCTCCCGGCAGCGCTCTCGGACAACGGCACGGCCAGGTGGCGGCAGCGCCGGTCCGGCACGGTCGCGACGAACAGCCGCAGATAGGCGTCGGCGAGCGTCCGCCGGGTGTCCGGGGGCGGGGCGTCCGGGCCGGGCGGTGCCACGAGGGCCCGCCACAGCTGTGCCGCCTGCGGATCGGTGAGCGTGGCGAGCGAGCGCAGCAACGGACTGTCGTCCTCCGCCGCGCAGCGGGCGGCCCGGTCGCCCGGGTGCGCTCCGGCCCCCTCGTCGAACCAGTCCAGGAACCCGGGCGAGAGCGTGCCGCGCCGTCCCGTCTCCGCCCTCCTCGCCGCGAGGTGGCGCGCCTCGCCGAGCAGGGAGACGATCCAGGACGGGCCGGGCGTCGAGCCCCGGTGGTGGGCGTCGACGGTTCTGGCGACGGCCTCCGCTGCCAGCTCCCGCGCGTCGTCCGCGGTGGCGCAGAGTTCCAGCACGCAGGCCAGGATCACATCGCCGTACCGGCGCGTCAGCTCCTCGACGGCGTGCTGCGCCAGGTCCTTCGACGGCAGGAGCGCCCGGAGCTGGGCGTCCGTCAGTGCTCCGACGGTGGGTGGCATGCAGGTCCCGTCCGGCTGTCCCCTGCGCGCGACCTCGCACCGCGGAGAGGACGTCGCCCAGTTCGATCGACGTCAGGTGGAAGTCGCACGACCTGCCACGACCCGCGATCCGTCCCTCGAACGAGCAGGACGGGTCCCGGAGTCGCGGGGCCTCTTTCTCGACTTCCCAGGGGGAGAGCGGTGGTGGCCCCGCGCGTCCCGCTCCGTTGTCGGACCGTTACCGGAGGCCTCCGGGTCGACCCGACGGAACGCGGGGGGGCTCATGTCAGCGGTGCCCCCGGCGGACCGCCGCCCGGTGGGCGGCGGTCCTGGGGGGCGTGCCGACGGTCCTGCCGGTGGGTCAGTTCCCGAGGGTGACCGCGGTGTCGTCGATCAGGTAGGTCGTCCGGGCCGCGAGGTCCTCCCGGCCCACGAAACGCACGTCGACATACCGGCCCGCGTACGAGGACAGGTCGACGCTCCGCTCGACGTAACCGGTGGTCGCGTCCAGGTTGGACCAGGTGGCCAGCACGGTGTCACCGGCCTGGACGGTCAGCTTGTCGTAGGGCACGGTCGTGGTGCCCTCGTCCGTGCTGATGTGCACCCAGAAGGTCAGCACCGCCCGGCAGCCGTACGGGATGTGGACGTTCTGGGCCAGGGTGTCGGTGCTGGTGCTGCCGTGCCCGCCCAGCCAGGCCTTCCACACTCCGCTGTGCGGGAGGGTGTAGGGGTTGGTGGAGTCGACGGTCCGGCCGTTCGACGCGGTCCAGGCGACGGGGCCGTCCTCGAAGCCGGGGTTGGCGAACAGTTGGGCGGTGGCGCACTGGCCGACGGTGTAGGTGGTCCAGGAGAACGACACCGCGTCGTAGGCCCCGGTGGGGTCGGTGGCCGTGAGGGTGACGGTGCTGTCGGCCTGGGTGGTGGGGGTGCCGGTGATCACGCCGGTGGAGGCGTCGATCGCCAGGCCGGCGGGCAGCCCGGTGGCGGTGTAGGTGAGCGGCCCGGCGTTGCTGCTGGTGGCCTCGGTCCGGAGGTTCACGGCGGCGCCGGTCCGGGTGACCTGGTCGCCGGGGCTGGTCAGGGTGACGCCGGTGGTGATGCGGGGTCCGACGTTGACGGCGGCCCAGGCGTTGGCGGTGTTGCGGTAGGCGGGGCTGTCGGCGCCGTACAGCTCGGCGGCGGCCTTGAGGGTGGCGGTGCGGGCACCGGCGTAGTCGGTGGCGGAGGTCATGTGGGTGCTGAGGGCGCGGTACCAGATGGCCGCGGCGGCCTCACGCCCGATCGGGTTGACCGGTCGGCCGTCGGAGGTCGGCGAGTCGTAGGCCACGCCGTTGACGAGCTTGGCGCCGCTGCCCTCGGAGGCCAGGTAGAACCAGTGGTTGGCCGGGCCGGAGGAGAAGTGGACGTCGCTGGAGCCGATCCCGGCGTACCAGTAGTCCTTGGAGGCGCCGTCCTTGGAGGGCTTGTCCATGTA
>NZ_JZWY01001137.1:0-4620 GCF_000966955.1 Streptomyces sp. NRRL S-495 | reverse complement strand
TCCATGTAGCGCAGCGGCGTGCCGTCGCCGTTGATGTCGATCTTCTCGCCGAGCAGGTAGTCCCCCGGGTCGGCGGAGTTCCCGGCCCAGAACTCCACGGCGGCGGCCATGATGTCGGAGGTCGCCTCGTTGAGGCCGCCGGACTCGCCGCTGTAGACCAGGCCGGCGGTGTTGGCGGTGACGCCGTGCGTCATCTCGTGGGCGGCCACGTCGATCGAGGTGAGCGGGTGGGCGTCGTAGTCGCCGTCGCCGTAGGTCATGCAGAAGCAGACGTCCCACCAGTAGGCGTTGGCGTAGCCCCTGCCGTAGTGGACGTGGCTGGTCGCGGCGACACCGTCGTTCCGGATGCCGTCACGGCCCTGGACGTCCTTGTAGTAGTCCCAGGTCAGTTGCGCACCGTAGGCGGCGTCGGCACCGGCGGTCTGCGGGTGGTCGGGCCGGCCGTTGCCCCAGACGTCGTCGGCGTCGGTGAACAGCGTGCCGGTGGCGCGGTCGTCCTCGGCGTGCTCCAGGTCGTAGGTCCGGTGCCCGCCGCGGGCGCCGTCGGTCAGGCTGTAGGTGCCGCCGGCCGCCGTGGTGCCGAGGGTGACGTCGCCGGAGTACTGGCTGTGGCCGGTGCCGTTCCTGACGTCCTGGTAGTCGAAGAGGTGGGCGCCGGTGCCGGCATCGGTGATGACGTGCAGCTCCGACGGGGTGCCGTCGCCCTGCACCCCGCCGACGACGCTCTCCCAGGCCCGCACCGGCCGACCGGTCGCGGCCCACACGACCTCGCGGACGGAGGTGACCGCCGCAGCGCTCACCCCCTCGGCCCCGGCACGCTCCAGCGCGCGGGCGTTGGCGGTCCCGGCGGTGACGGCCGCCAGGGCGGGGCCGACCGCGAGGGTGGCGCCGGTGGCCCTGTCGACGTCCTTGACGGTGCCGTCGGCGGCCGTGTGGACCACCAGGTCGCCGCCGAGGACCGGGAGTCCGGCGAGGGTGCGGTCGTACCGGGTGTGCAGCGTGCCGTCCGTGTCCTTGCTGACGGACTTCGGCTCCAACTCCTCCTCGGGGCCGAGACCGAGGGCTCCGGCGGTGGCCGAGCGGCGGGTCCGGGCGCCGGCCGTCAGCGCGGCCTGCTCCTCCCGGTCCAGCGGTGCGGGTGCGGCGCCCGCCCGGGGGGCGGGGACGCCGGGGACGCCCGGGCCGGGGCCGACGCGCCCGGCGGCGGTCACGGTGGTGGAGCCGGGGGTGACCGGCCCGGCTGTGGCGGTTCCGGAGGTGACCGGTGCGGCTGTGGCGGCACCGGGCGGCAGCACGGCGGTGATGAGGGAGACGCCGAGCGCGAGCGCGCACGCTCCGGCTGTCCGGTGGGTGCGAGGTGTCAAGGAAACTCCTCGGGGGGGGTGGCCGGCGTCGGGCCCGGCCTCGGGGCCCGGATGCGCCGGACGACGTTGTCCGGTCGCCGTCCGGGCGACGGCGTACAGGCAACTGCCGCTCCCCACGGGCCACGTGACGAGTTCGGCAGGCTCGACGAAGCGTGGCATGTTCGCGCGAACATGTCACCATGCCCGGTGCGAACCGGCCTGATACGCCAAGACCCGACACGGCCCGCGTTCCCACCGGCGGATCTTCCGCAGGACCCCGCTCCGGGGCCGGGCCGGGCCGGAGGGCCGATCGGGGCATGTGTGAAGAGGAGCTGCGCACCCCACCGCCGGGGCGCGTCGATGCCCCGGACCCGTGGGGAGGGTCCGGGGCGACAGCGGCCGCAATGGCCGGATGCGGTCGGAGCCCGGATCGGCGCGCCGGGCGAGCGGTCGGCGGGCCGGGCGAACGGTCATTCGCCGGAACAGCACTCCAGGATCTGCCGGCAGTCGAGCGTCCGGACCGTGTCGCACCGGCAGCACCGCAGAGAAGTGGCGGTGGAGCGGCTCGCACCGGGCCGAATTCTCGTGGCCACGGCAATTCTCCTCGGTGCCGCACCCGACCGTCCCGGGGTATTGCCTTTTCCAGGAAAGCAGGCGCACCCGGGCCGGTCCAGCATCACGGCCACCCAAGTTCGCACGGGTCCGCGGAACCGTAGGTACCCCTGTCCGTAACCCTGGGTAGCGCCACCTCCGCCGACGGAATCCTTGGCAGCACCGGCCCGGCTGTACCGCCAGGGAGCCGTCCCACTACCGGCCGTCACCCCGGGTGGAGACCGGCGCAAGGTCGACGGAGGCTCCCGGGCGACGCGGGAATTCCGATTCCGGGATTCGATCGCGCCGGCCGTGAACCCGTGGGCGGCCGATGCCCCGCGCAACCGGGAAAGAGCCCGGCCGCATTTCCCCGCTGCGCCGATCTGTGATTACTCTTGCGGACCCCGCCCCATTCCGGGAAAGGCGGCCACCCATGCTGCCTGTCGCCCGACCTCCCCGCCCGTCGCCCGTCACCCGCGGCCGGCCCCGGGGTCCGCCACGGCCGGTGGGTAACGATCTCGCAACGCAGCGGGACGCGGACGGCGATCCCTACTCCCCCTGTCCGAGTCCCCCGAACCGAGGAGTGCGCCGTGCCGACCTGTCATGCCGCCGACGCCGACGCCCCGGTGACGCATCGTCGCCGGACCGGCCGCCGGAGCGCATGGCTGCGCCAACATCGCTGCCCGGAGGCGGACCGGGCGCGGCCGCACGCCCCGAAGGCTCCCGCCACCGGACGGCGCACCACCCCTCCGACCGTCCGTGCGGGGCCCTGAGCCACCCGCGCCCCACGATCCACCGAACGTCCGCACCCTCCAAGGACCACCATGCCCCAGCCGCCGCATCCGGCCGACGACACCCCCGAGCCCGCCCTCCCCCTCGGGACCGCCGACGCGCCCGCCCCATCCTCCTCCGGCACGGACACCGGCTCGGCCACCGATTCGGACACCGGCACGGACACCGACTCCGACGCAGCGCTGATCGCCCGTCTGCGGGCCGGGGACGACGGCGTGGTGGGGACCCTGTTCGAGCGTCACCACCGCGCCGCGCTCGGCTACGCGCGCTCGCTCGGCGGCCTGGACCACCGCGCCGAGGACCTGGCGAGCGAGGCCTTCGTCCGGACCCTGGCCGCCGTGCGGGCGGGCAGCGGGCCGACCGACAGCTGGCGCCCCTACCTCCTGACGGTCGTCCGCAACACCGCGGCGGCGTGGGCGACGAGCGACCGGCGCTCCTTCCCCACCGACGACGTCCAGGACTGGGCCGACGAGGCCGAGCACGCCCTCTCCCCCGACCAGATCCTCGCCACCTCCGCCGAGCACGAGCTGATCGTCGCGGCGTTCCGCTCGCTCCCGGAGCGGTGGCAGTCGGTGCTGTGGCACTCGGTGGTCGAGGACCTGCCCGCGGAGAAGGTGGCCCTGCTGCTCGGCCTCTCGGCGAGCGGGGTCTCCTCGCTCGCCGCGCGGGCCCGGGAGGGCCTGCGCACGGCCTACCTGACGGCGCACCTGTCCAGGGCGCAGTCGGCCGAGTGCCAGGCCTTCTCGGGCCGGCTCGCCGCCCAGGTCCGCGGGAGCAACCAGCGGAGGTCCAAGGCGCTGGTCCGGCACCTCGACGAGTGCCCGGACTGCCGCCGCTGCGACGAGGAACTACGGGACGTCAACCGGCGGTTGCGGCTCGCCGCGGTGGCGTTCGTCGGCCCCTGGCCCGTCGTCGGCGCGGCAGCGCCGCCGTTCGTGCCACCCGCCGGGGCAGGCCCCGGTCCGTCGAACGTGCCACCACCGCACCACGCGCCACCTGCCGCCGGCTCGCCCACCGGCTCCTCGAAGGTCGTGGTGGGCGCCCTCGCCACCGGCACCGTCGTCCTCGCGGCGCTCGTCCTGACGCCGCTCCTCCTGTCCTCGCCCCCGGAGCGTCCCTCGCACCTGTCGCCACCCGGCCCGGCCCGCACCCCGACGGACGGGGAGCCGGACCGTCCGATCGACCTCGCCACCGTCACGCTCCCCCCGGTCGCCCCACCACCGACCGCCCAACCGTCGGCCGCCCCGCCCGCTCCGGGCTCGTCCCCCGGCCCGGGCTCGTCCCCCGCCCCGGCCAAGGGTGTCCCGAGCGCCTCCGCGTCCCCCTCCGGAACCACTCCGCCGAGCGCCCCGAGCGCTGCGGGCCGGTCCGGGTGCACCGGGCACCTGCGGCGAGGCCGAGGACCGGGAGACGAGCACCGGCCTGCCGTTCCTCACGCCCTGCACGGGCTCGGAGGACCAGGTCTGGATCGTGCGCGCCGACCGCTCCGGCGGCGTCCAGCTCATCGGCGCCGGGAACAGCGCTTGCCTGGAAGCGGCCGGAACCGCCGGGACCGCCGTCGCCCAGCAGGTGTGCGACGGGAGTGCCCGCCAGTCCTGGCAGCTCGTCGACCTCACCGGCGGGGAGAGCGCGCTCCGCCACCGTTCCTCCGGGTTGCTCCTCGCCGCCGAGGGCACCGGAAAGGTGGACGAGATCCTGCAACTGCGCGCCGCCAGCTGCACATCGGACCCGGCCTGCCGACCGGCCGCCGCCTTCCGCCTGTGAGCCCAGGTCCGGTCCGGTCCGGTCCGGAGGGGAGCAGCGGCGTGCCCTCGACCGTTGGCGGCTTCGCGGCGCGGGACCCTGTCTAGGGGTTGTCTGACAATTCGCGCCGCATCAGCGCGCGGCGTTGGGC
>NZ_JZWY01001136.1:0-1989 GCF_000966955.1 Streptomyces sp. NRRL S-495 | reverse complement strand
GGAATTGTCAGACAACCCCTAGGGTGCCGTTCTTCGCCATGACGTCCAGCACCTCGCCGGGGCCGCCGCGAACACCCCGGCGAAGGCCGATCCGGCGGTGCCGGGGTTGCCGTTCAGCACGACCGTGCCCCGGCGCGCGGGTTCGAGCAGGTCGGCGAACGACGCGGGCCGGGGGCCGGGCCCGGTTCGCGTCGCAACCGATCGCCAGGTAGCCCCCGCAGCTGTTGCACCAACGGCCGGCCCGGCGGCTCAGCCGGCCGTCGAGCGCGCCGCGCTTCGCCCTCGGCCGCCGCGGCGACGCCTGGCCAGCAGCACGGCGGACCCGCCGGCCGTGACGGCCAGGGCTGCGGCGAGGAGGATCCACGGCAGGTCGAGGAAGCCGGCGGAGCCGGTGGCGCCGATGCCGCTCGCGGTCACTGTGACCGCCACCTCGCCCCAGCCCGAGGGCGCCCCCTCCCAGCTCTCGGTCACCTGCACTTTCTCGCCCGGGAGCAGCTCGGTCGGCAGGTTCGTCAGGTGCCTCGTCGCGGGCCCGCCGACCCAGAATCCCCCGACGCGCAGGGAGGCCCGGGGGTCGAGCGTCACGTTCCCGGTGTTGTGCAGGGTGAAGGTGACGGCGGTGCTGCTGTCGCCCGTCCCCGGGACGGCCGGATTCCTCGTCGTGAGGCGCAGGCGCTCGACCGCGAGGGCCGGGTGCCGCGCGCCTTCGACCCGCAGGTGGATCCGGGCCCCGACCGCGCGCCGGACACCGATGAAGGAACCGGCTCCCGGCCGGACCCGTTCGTCGACCGCCACGAGGGCGCCGACGTGGTCGCCGGGCGGGGCGTCACCGGGGACCGTCAGGGTGAAGGCGACCGTGACGGACGCGTGGGCGGGGACGGTCACGACGTCCTGCTCGGGCCTTCCCCAGGTGCCGACGTCGCGCGGGGTCTCCTCACGGCCGCGTACCGCCAGCCCTCCGTCGCGGGGCGTGTTGTACGCGTCGGCGACGTGGAGGCGCAGGGTCAGCGGCTCGCCCGTGCTGTTGGTGACGACGGCGCGGTCGGCGAAGGTCGTGCCGGGGCGCGCGGAGAGCTGGAAGGCCGTGCGCGGAGTGATCGCGGAGTCGGCCGGCTCGACCGACCATTCGCCGTTGTCCGCGGCCCGGGCCTGGAGGGGGAGGAACGCCGTCAGGACGACGAGGAGGAGGGTGGCAACGGTGGCTCTGCGCATGGCTCGCCGGCTTTCCTGGATCCCGGGTGCCGGACGCGCGACGTCCGGCACCCGGGGCACGATCAGAGGAGGGTGAGGGTCAGCGTTCCGGTGTAGTCGCCGACGGGGGCGAACTCGGGGACGTCCAGCGAGACCGTGGCACCGGCGGTGAACTCCCCACCGGTCAGGGCTCCGTCGGGCGCGGAGGCCAGGGTCGCGCCGTCCGTGCCGACGGTTCCGGCGCTGCCGGTCAGGCAGGTGCTCGGGCTCTTCGCCTTGGTGGAGCAGGTCGGGGTCCAGCTCAGCCGGGCCGCCTCGATCCTGCCGCGCGGGCCGGTGAAGTCGGTGACCTTGCCGGTGAGCGACCAGCCGGCCTCACCGCCGCGGAAGTCCTTGACGGTCGCCGGGTTCAGGGTGCCGGTCGACGCCCCGCCGGTCCCGAAGGCGACCGGGGGGAGCCGGACGGCGTCGGTCGCGGCGGTCATGGTGAGGGCGCCGGCCTTGACCGAGGTGCTGATCGGCTGGCCCACCTTGTCCGGGGTGCCACCACCGGACGGGTCGGTCGGACCCGTCGGGTCGGTGGGGCCGGTCGGGTCGGTCGGTGCGCCGACCCGGGTGACCTTCCACGCCTGGCCGGCACCGGTACCGCACTCGGTCTGGACCAGGCGGGCGCCCACCCGGTTCGATCCGTCCTCGGTGGAGAGGCACTTGTTGCTGTGCTTGGCGACGATGCGGACGTAGCCGTCGCCGAGGTCCTCGAACCGCCAGCGCTGGTTCTCCCCCCAGCCGCAGTCGTAC
>NZ_JZWY01001135.1:0-1753 GCF_000966955.1 Streptomyces sp. NRRL S-495 | reverse complement strand
CCCCCCAGCCGCAGTCGTACTGCTCGACCTCGGCGCCGTCGGCGACCGAACTGTCCGAGACGTCGAGGCACTTGCCGCTGTGCTGGGCGAGCACCCGGACGTTGCCGTTGTTGTTGTCGGTGAAGCGCCACCGGCTGTTGAGTCCGCTGTCGCAGGCGCCCTGGACCACCACCACGCCGTTGTCGGAGACACTGCCCGGCACGGTCGCGCACTGCCCGCTGGCCTTGTTCACCAGGGTGTTGAGCGGGTCCCCGCCGGTGCCCCGGACCCGGCCGGTGACCGTGTCGACCGAGACCTCTGGGTACCAGGGCAGGATCATCGTCGTGGCGTCCGGGAACTCCAGCGGGAGCCACACATAGGTGGAGTCGTTCACCCGCTTCGGGTCCGACCACACACCCGCCCACCGGTCGCCCAGATAGAGGTAGGAGGTGGTCTCACTGCCCTCGACCGGCAGCACGAACGCGGTCTGCGACTGATGGCCGTTGCTGTTGCCGACATCCCTCATCGGCGTCCACGGCCCGGTGGGGCTCGGGGCGGTGGCGTACTTCTGCTGGTTCGGGTCCCAGTAGCTGGTCCCGGAGGTGAGCATGAAGTAGACGTCCCCGCGCTTGAACAGGGCCGGCGACTCACGGTGCCGGCCCGGCCAGGGGTTCGCCGGGATGCCCTTCACCTGGGTGTAGTCCTCGGTGAGTTCGTAGATCATCAGGTCGGCGTTGTTGTTCGCGGCGGAGATCATGTACGCCTTGCCCGCGGCCTTGTCCTCGAACACGGTGATGTCGCGGGACATGTACTCGTTGCCCGCCGCGTCCTTCGGCCGGAACGACCCCTTCCACTCGTACGGGCCGTCCACGGTGGCGGACACCGCCACCGCCGCACGGGCCTCGGCGTAGGAGTCGTCGGCCTCCTTGTGCATCCACATCACGAACTGCCCGGTCCTCTCGTTGTAGAGGACCTTCGGCCGCTCGATCAGGGCCGTGGCCAGCTCCGGGGAGGACTCCTGGGTGAGGACGTGCCCCCGGGGCTCCCAGGTCTTCAGATCCTTGGAGCGGTAGGCGGAGACGTAGCGGAACTTGTTGTCCTCGCCGCGGTCCTCGCCGAACCAGTAGTAGTACTCACCCACCTTGATCACACCGCCGCCGTGCGCCTGGACCCCCGCGCCGGCGGTGTCCGGGAACTGGGTACCGGTCGAGGTGGTGACAGGTGCGGCGTCCGCCGGCACCCAGACCGTGAGTGACAGGAGCAGGCCCAGAAGGCCCGCGAAAACGGATCCCACTCTTCGCATGCAGGGTTCCTTGATGTCATCCGTGCGGTCCCGCGCCCAGGTCCGACCGGAGAGATCCCTCATCCAAAATCGAACAGCAAGCGACACCATCACACGGAAATCAACATGTTGTGGGGTAGCCTGACCGCCTCCCCAGCCACTGTCAACACAACCGAAACATCTGGTTCATCCTGTCGCAGCATTGCGGCCGAACTGCAATCACGATCGCCCATCAGGACCCCCTTCCGGCGTCGCGTGATGTGCGGAATCGATCACAACCGTTCGACAACGAGGCGGGCTCGGCCCCCGGGACCGGCCTCCCCCTGATGCCCGAACCTCCGCCGGCCCGAGGCCAGGAGCAGCCGCGCACGACCGAGGGAGCGCCACCGGCATGGTGTCCGACCATCCGATGCCCGACCGCACACCGCACCGACCGACCGACCCGCGCACGGCGTCCCGCCGCCGGGTGAACCGGATCGCGCTCTCCGCCCC
>NZ_JZWY01001133.1:0-2957 GCF_000966955.1 Streptomyces sp. NRRL S-495 | reverse complement strand
GGTGTCACCGGTGGCACCGGCGTCGCGGAGGGCGCCGGACCGGGCACCGGTGGCACCGGCGTCGCGGAGGGTGCCGCACCGGACCGGGACGGGGCCACGGTCGTGCTCGCCCGGCCGCGCGCACTGCACCGCTGCATCGACAACCTGCTGGCCAACGCGGTCAAGTTCAGCCCCGGGGACACCCCCGTCACGGTGCTGGTCGAGACGGCGGACCCCGACCCGGGCCGGGGCGGGGCCCGCGGCCGGGCCCGGCCGGGGGTGCCGTACGTGCGGCTGGTGGTGCGCGACCTCGGGCCGGGGATCGGGCCGGACGAGCGGGACGCCGTCTTCGACCGCTTCTACCGGGGCGCGGGCACCCAGTCGACACCGGGTTCCGGGCTGGGGCTCGCCATCGTCCACGACCTCGTCACCGCCGACCGCGGCACCGTGTTCGCGGGCACCGGCCCGGCGGGCGGCGCGGAGGTCGGCTTCACCCTCCCCCGTGCCGTCCCCGCCGCGCGCCGCGGTCAGTAGGGTCGTCAGCCCTCGGCGCCGATGGAGCAGTTGCCGTCGGGGGCGTGGCCGAGCGGCCAGGCGACGGTGTCCAGGACGGCGCCGCGGACGGCCGGGTCGAGGTGGACGATCGGGACGGCCTTGTTGTGCGGGTTGCCGTACTGGTCGAGGCAGATCCAGCCGCTGGCCCCGTCCACCCGGTTGCCGCCGTGGAGCCGGCGCCAGCTCTGGGTGACGTCGTCGAGCGAGGGCATGGCCACGGACCCGCCGACGTCCTTGCGGATGCCCGCGACGGCGGTGGTCACCGCGTCGTAGGTGATGATGATCCGGCCGTCGCGGCGGTCGGCGGGCCCGATCCGCTCGGGCTGCTTGGTGTCGTCCGCCCGCAGCAGGGCGGCGAGGTCGGCGGTCGGGCCCTTGGAGCCGCCGGGGCCCTCGGTGCTCGCCTCGCCCCAGCTGTCGGGGTGGGCGAGCGCCGTGTAGCGCACGGTGATGCCCGAACTCTTGGTGAGCGCGTCCCAGCTGTGCTCGAACTTCTGGTCGATCATCAGGGTGGAGGCGTGCGAGCCGGTGATGACGGTGTAGTGCTTGTTGCACTTCCGGTCGCCCAGCGCGACCAGGAACAGCCGCAGTTGCACCGGACGGCCGGCGAAGAACAGGGTGGACGCGGCGGAGCTGCAGATGTCGGGCACCATCTGGGCGAAGACGTTGCCGAGGTTGCCCTCCTGGGTGAAGTCCTTCGGGGACTCGAAGGTCTCCGGGGCGTTGGGCGCGCCCTTGGTGAGTTTGGCGAAGGTGGCCCGCAGGGTGGCGAGGTAGTTGTCGTTCTCCCGGGTGTCCTCGACCACCAGGGTCTCGGCCGGCTTGATGCCCGCCCCGTAGGCGGCGAGGGCGCCCGCCTGGTCGCTGTTGCTGGGGGCGATCCGGGCCAGTCCGGGGTAGTGGCGCGGGTCGGCGGCGCTGTTGGCGATGTCGTCGGCGGTCATCGGGCCGGCGACCACCGGGATGTGCTTGTCCGCCGTGAGGTAGCGCACGGCGGCCTCGCTGTTGGCGATGCTGATGTTGATGCCGGTGACGGCCCGCAGGTTCTCCTTGCCGTCGGTCGCGGACCGGACCAGCTGGTCCGCGACGCGCTGCCACTGCCCGTACTCCCGGCCGGGGTTGGCGAGGACCAGGCGGACCGGCGGCTGCTTCCCGCTCTCGCGGTTGGCCCGGTACTGGGCGAGGTAGGCGCCTTGGACCTGCTCGACCATCTCGCGCCGTTCGGCCTGCTGGTCGGAGATCAGCGGGATCATCAGGGCGACGGTGACCGGGTTCTTTCCGGCCACGCTGTCGTTCTCCTCCTTGATGCGCGCGGTCACCCGCCCCAGGTCGTCGTTGAAGACGTACGAGCCGTCGGTGACGCCGACGCACTCGTTCCCGACCTTCGTCACACCGGTGGCGCAGCTGTCGTCCGCCCAGACGCCGTAGCCGAAGTAGCCGGCGGTGCCGAGCACGGCGACCGCCAGCAGGATCACCAGCGCGCGGTTCAGGGGCCCTTGGGGCAGGGACGGTTTCACGGTCGGGCGTCTCCTAAGGTCGGGAGCAGGGCAGGACAGGACAGAGCAGGTCGGGTCGGGTCAGGTCGGACCGGAGTGGTCGGGGCAGGGGTCGGGGCAGGGGTCGGGGTCAGATCGGCAGGTCGGGTGCCTGGTGCCAGCGGCGCAGCCGTCCGGGCCAGGTCTCGTGCGCCTGGAAGAACACCGCCTGGTCGGCCGCCCCGGTGTACTGGGCGAGGGTGAGCAGCTGGAGCCGGATGCTGTCGATCAGCGCCGCGGTGGGCGCCGAGAGCGGGTGCGACTGTACCCACAGGTTGCGCACCAGGAGGTCGATCGCCTGGTGCACGGCGAGGTCGCCGTGCTGGCAGGCCTGGCACTGCTCGTTGGTCCCGGCGGCGACCGGCACGGGCTCCGGCGGGTGCGGCGCGGAGCAGATCAGGTTGACCGAGGCGAGCCAGTCGGCGGCGCTCCGCCCGGCCAGTCGCTGGTGCAGGGTGCGGACGACGACTCCGGTGTCGTGCACGGCGAGCGCGTGGTACAGGGCCTGGTCGGGCAGCCCGGCGCCGTTCGGCGCATACCGCGCGCGCACGGTGCCGTGCAGGTGCCGCCAGGTCTGCATGTCGGGCTCCCCTGCCAGCTGGACGGCCAGCCGGTGGCCGAGCAGGGCGCGCAGGGTGCGGTCCTGGACGAACGGGGCGTCGCGGGCCTGGTGCGCGGCGCCGGCCCAGTGGTTGCGTTCGAGCAGTCGCCTGGCCTCCTGGACGTCCAGCGGGCTGCGGTCGGTCCGCGGGTAGTAGGCGCCGAGCAGGTCGGCGGCCCCGTCGTCGAGGGCCGGGCCGTAGAACATGAGCCGCTCACGGTCGCGCTCCCCGGGGACCAGGACCCGGAGCAGTTGCTCGTGGACCGTCCGCGCGGGCGCGTCGTGGG
>NZ_JZWY01001132.1:0-2330 GCF_000966955.1 Streptomyces sp. NRRL S-495 | reverse complement strand
TGGGCGGGGAGGTCGAGCAGCCAGCGCGGCTCCGCGCTGTCGCCCTGGCGGATCGCCCTCCGGGCGGCCTCCACCAGGGCGTGGGCGATCCCGGCCCGGCCGGCGCTGAGGCGGTGGACCACCCGGGCGGTGCCGGACGGGGGGTGCTCGGTGCCGAACATCAGGGTGACCTCCTCCAGCCCGAGTCCGGCCAGCGGCAGCCGCACCGTCCAGCCGGCCGCCGTTCCGGGGCGGTCCTGGCGCCAGAACGGGCCCGCGGCGCGGCGCGTCGACGGCGCGGTGTCGTCGGGGTCGGAGCCGGACGGCTCCCCGGCCAGGACGGTGGTGATCACGCCCGGCCGCGTCCCGGCCGGTTCCTCGTGCCAGACCTGGAGCAGTGTGCGCAGTACCGGCCGGCCGAGCCGGGTGTGGGCGTTGTCGAGGAGCAGCAGCGGGCGCGGCAGCCGGTTCATCCGGCGCGACCAGGTGTAGTGGCTGTCGATGTCCGCCAGGAACGCGGCCATCAGGTGGCGCTCCGCGGCCTCCCGGTCGTCCGGGTCGCCGCGGAAGCGCCGGGCCAGCTCGGACAGCTGGACGTGGTCGGTGCCCGGGCCGGCGACCTCGCGGACGGCCCACCAGCGCAGCCCGTGGCGGTGAGCGGAGGGGCCGAGCAGCTCGGGGGTGACGAGGTCGACCAGGCCGGCGACGAGCGCGTTCGCCCCGGCTCCGGGGACGGCCGCCGCGGCCGGGCCGGGGACGGCCTGCCGCATCCACTGGGCCACCCGCGCCCGCCTGGCGGGCCCGGCGGGAACGCTCTCCCGGAGCAGGCTCTCCAGCCGCCCGGCGGCCGCCTCCGACTCACCGGCGCCGACGGCCTGCCAGGAGGTCACCGCCAGCAGGCCCTGGGTGAGGCGGGGGAAGGCGATGCTCCCGCCGAAGTCGCCGGGGCGGCGGCTCAGCTCGTGGCGCAGGTGGAACAGCAGGTCCGAGACGTGCGAGGCGTTGCGCCGGGTCGGGTCCTCGTCGTCGGCGGCCAGGGCGACGTCGGCCCGGCCGAGGTCGGCCCGGCCCAGGTCCGCCGACGCCCGGCGCAGGTGGGCGGCGTACCGCGCGTCCAGGCCGGCCAGGAGGGCGGTGCGCCCGCTGAGCCGCCCGCCCGCGCACTCGACCACCAGGGGGGTGCCGTTCGGGACGGGCAGTCGCCGCGTCCTGACGCCCGGTTCCTCACCGGTCACCTCCAGGCCGACGAGCGAAGGTACGACCGTCTCGAACACCGCTGCACGCCCGTGCAGAACCACCGCGACCCCCCAGCCGTCCGGCGAGGCCGTACCTCGCCGTGCGCCTGGAGGATAGGCGACCGCACCCGTCCTGTGCAGGGATACCACCAACAACGCGGCTCCGGATCGGCGCGGATCCGAGTGATCGTCAGCCCGCCCTGCGCGCACGCCCCTTGGCGGCGGGCGGCGAATCCGGCGCGACGCACGGCCCCTCCGGCGCCGTGGGGGTGCGGGGCAGGGGCGGTGGACGCACTGACCGCGGCCGGGCTACGGCCGTCCCGTCCCCGGTGGGGGTGCGGGGCGGCACCTCCACCGGGGACGGAGCGCGGCTCTCCCTCAGCTGCCCCGAGGGACCTTCGGACCGGTCACCGGTGGCCGGTGACGAGGGCCTCGATGTCGGGGACGAGGGCCGCCGGGGTCGGCAGGGCCTCGTTCTCGGCCCGCAGGCGCGCGGCGCCCTCGCGCAGGGCCGGGTCGGCGACGAGCCGGGTGAGCAGGGCGGTGTCGACGGCGTCGGAGGCGGAGCTCAGGGCGGCCCCCGCGGCGGTCAGGGCGTCGGCCACCGCGAAGTTGTCGGCACCCTGGGGCAGCAGGAGCTGGGGCACGCCGGCCTGGAGTCCGGTGAGGGTACTGCCGGACCCGCCGTGGTGCACCACCGCGTCGCAGACCCGCAGCAGCTCCGCGAGCGGCACCCAGGGCAGCGGGCGGACGTTGTCCGGCAGGGTGCCCAGCTTGCCGAGGTCGGCGTCGCCGACGGCGAGCAGGAACTCGGCGTCGACCGCGCCGGCGGACTCGACCAGCCGGGCGATCGCCGACACGCCGTCGAGACCGGTGATGACGGTGCCCAGGGTGACCGCGACCCTGGGCCGGTGGCCCCGCTCCAGCAGCTCCGCCGGGACCACACCGCCTCCGTTGTACGGGAGGTAGCGCATCCGCAGACCGCCCGGGTCGCCGCCGAGCGAGGCCGGGACGATGTTCAGCGGTGTGGTCGGCGCCGGGCCGGCCACACCGTGCTTCTCGTAGACGTCGGTGAAGTGGGTGGCCAGCCGGGCGGCCAGGTCGAGGCCGGAGATG
>NZ_JZWY01001131.1:0-4707 GCF_000966955.1 Streptomyces sp. NRRL S-495 | reverse complement strand
TGATGCCGAAGTTCTGCAGCGCCGCCGGGATGCCGAGCCGGGCCGCGACCAGTTGGGCGGAGGCCAGGCAGGAGTCGTGGACGAGCAGATCGGCGCCCCAGGCCTCGGCGACCGCGAGCAGGTCCTCCACCGTGGAGCGCGAGGCGTGGGCGAAGGCGGCCGCGGCCATCTCCAGGATCTCGTCCTGGGTCAGGCCCGGCTGGGCGTAGCTGACCTGGCCGTTGGAGGTCGCCTCGAAGGACTCCCGCAGCGGCCGCCCGTCGCCGATCGCGACGATCGGGAAGCCGGCCTGCCGGAGCTGGTCGTAGGGGCTCGGACTGGCGAACAGCACCTCGTGCCCGGCGGCCCGCAGGGCCTGGGCGGTCGGCACCATCGGGAAGAGGTGGCTCGGCGCGGCCGGGCCGGTGAAGAGTATGCGCACAGTGATCTCCTGATCGTTCTCGATTGGGTCGTGCCACGGATCGTGTACGGACCGATCCGTCTCCCGCAACCGTCAACTGACGAACGGTCAGATCTCTTTCCACGAAGGATCGACAATCGGACGTTCCGATGTCCGGACGGGTGGACGGGCGGAGAAGCGGCCGGCCGCTCGGCGCGGGGCGTCGCCGTCGGGCCGCGAAGGGCGCGGGGCGCCCGGAAGGGACGGGCTATCTGCCCGTACGCGTCCGGGCCGGGGCCCGTCTCTCCTGGAAACGGTCCGCGGCGGGACGGTGCTCGGCAGCGGGGCGCTCGGCGTGGGCACGGAACCGCCGGTCCGCGGGCGCGGTCTCCGGTGGCCGGGCGGCGAACGTCCTCGGCATGCTGCTTCCCCCCGTGGTGGTGCCGCGTCCCGTGCGCGATCGCGCACCGGGAGGAACGCACCGGACACCCTGGGAGGGAATGACTGGCCGTCGGCCGAGGGCCGACGGCGCCCGGACTACCGACCGGGCTGTGCTTTCGCGCGTTCCGGCGTCGATGCTACGACGAACCGGCCGTCCGCGCACGGAATTCGGGCGATGGCCGGATCAGGACCCCGGCGCGCCGAGCACCTTGGCCGCGGTCTCCAGGAAGTCCGCGACCGGTCCCGGCCCGTGGCCCTCCGGCGCCGCCAGACAGGTCCCGACCGGCGGGTGGTCGCTGACCGGGAGATGGACCAGGCCGGGACGGGCGTACGCGCGCATAACGCTCAACGGCACCAGGGCGACGCCCTGGCCCGAGGCGATCAGCTCGAACTTCTCCTCCAACGAGGCCGTCCGCCGGGTGACGACCGGCTCGCCGTCCAGGTCCGCCAGCACCAGCGTCCGCCGCCCTGCCAGCGGGTGGCCCGCCGGCAGGCAGGCGACCTTGGTCTCGTGGCCGACCGGGACGGTGTGCAGCCCCGAGTCGTCGAACGGGCGCCGCAGGAACCCGACGTGCGCCCGGCCGTCCCGCAGCGGCCCGTCCCGCTCGACCCAGGGCAGCGGGAGCACGTCGACCACGACGTCCGGGTGGCACGCGGTGAAGGCCCGGATCGCCTCCGCGACGTGCAGACCCGCCGAGAAGCCCACCACGAGCCGGCGCCCCGGGCTGCCCGCCTCCCGCACCCGGCGCACGGTGCCCGCCACCGCGGCGGTGATCCCGGGCGCCTCCTCGTACAACCGGTGCCCGGCGGCGGTCAGTTCGACACTGCGGGTGGTCCGGGTGAACAGCGGGCAGCCCAGCTCCTGTTCGAACGCCCGGATCTGACGGCTGAGCACGGGCTGGGCGATGAACAGTGCGGCGGCCGCCCGGCCGAAGTGCCGGTGCTCGGCCACCGCGACGAAGTAGCGGAGCTTGCGCAGGTCCAGATCCATGCCCGTACGGTATCAATGCGGCCCAAAGGGTATTGGACGCCCGGCTCGCGGTCCTCGGAGACTCGTACCGTGACCACCCGGCGCCCCTCGGCGCGGGGCGCCCCGGGACACCGTCCCGCTCCCCGTACCGGTGCCGTCCGGCCCTCGTCGAACCAGGACCCTTGTGAACAACACCCCCATGAACGAGACCCGCACGACCGAAACCCGCACGACCGAAACCCGCACGACCGAAACCCGCACGACGGACACCCGCAGGACCGCCCTCGTCGTCGGCGCCTCCCGGACCCTCGGCCTCGGGATCGCCGCCGAGTACCTCCGCCGGGGCTGGAACGTCATCGGCACCGTGCGCGGCGACCGGCCCACCGCGCTGCACGAGCTGTTGGACACCGCCGACAACCGGCTGACCGTCGAGTCGCTGGAGATGACCGATCCGGCCGCGATCGCGGCGCTCCGCGACCGGCTGGCCGGGCGCACTCTCGACCTGCTCTTCGTCAACGCCGCCATCACCCGGGGCGACCTGCCGATCGGCGAGGTGCCGACGGAGATGTTCACCGAGGTTATGGTCACCAACGCGCTGAGCCCGCTGCGCGTCGTCGACGCCCTCCGCCCGCTGGTCGCGCCGACCGGCACCATCGGCGTCATGTCCTCCGATCAGGGCAGCATCGCGCACAACACCGAGGGCGGGCAGGACCTCTACCGGGCCAGCAAGTCCGCGCTCAACCAACTGATGCGCTGCGAGGCCGCCCGGCACGCCGACGACGGCCGGACCCTGCTGCTGGTCGACCCGGGCTGGGTACGCACCGGACTTGGCGGCCCGGAGGCCGAGTTGAGCGTGGAGGAGAGCGTGCCGGGGGTGGTGGAGACCGTCGAACGCCACCGCGGGGCGGGCGGCCTCCATTTCGTCGACCACCTGGGCGAGGTCGTGCCCTGGTAGAGCTGCGACGACGGTGCCGCGCGCCCCGGCGGGCCTCCGGTGGTGGTGTGGCGGGCGGGTGACGATGTCGCGGCCGTGTCACCGTTCCGACCCGGGCCGGGCCCGGGAGCGGTGGCGGGGTGGGCACGGCGGGCGGCAGCACGTGACACTCGGGCAGCACGTGACACTCGTCGCGGCGGACGTCCGGGGGGGCGTCCGCCGCCACGGGGGCCCCGGGGGAACTCGGCTGGAAGGGGGCCGGGTTGACGGCCGCGGACAGGGAACGGTGGACGGCGGCGCAGCGGCGGTGCGCCGTGCTGGTGCCGGTGGCGGGTCTGCTCCGGTGACGGCCGCGGGACGGTCCCGCTCCGGGGTGGTTCGGTTCGGTTCGGCGGCGGCCCGGACGGTTCGACAGCGGCCCGGTCCGCTCCCGTTCCGGGTGCCCGGTCGTCTATCCTCTACGTCAGGTGTCGGGCAGGGGGCCCGGGTTGTCTTTTGGGGGTACGAGTGGTCACCGGTCGTGTGGTGCGTTACGACAGCGTGCGGGGTTACGGGTTCATCGCTCCGGACCACGGCGGGGAGGATGTCTTCCTGCACGTCAACGACATGTTGATGCCGGAGTCCGTGGTGCACTCGGGCCTGGTGGTCGAGTTCGAGATGGAGGAGGGCGACCGCGGGCTCAAGGCCTCGTCGGTGCGGCTTCCCAAGGGCGCGCTCGCGCGTCCGGCCGGGGCGGCCGGGGCGGTCTCCCTCGTCCCGCGGTCCGCGGCCGACGACGACGACCCGGAGTGCGATGTCCTCACCTCCGCCGAATTCGTGGTGGAGGTGACCGAGTTGCTGCTGACGCACGCGCCGTCGCTGACCGGCGAGCAGGTGCTCAAGGTGCGCGAGGCGATGCTCCGGTGCGCCAAGGGCCACGGCTGGACCGAGGGCTGAGCGGCGCACCCGCGCCCCGGGGCCGTCGACCGGTCCCGGGGCGCGGGTCCTGCTTCTTCCGTTCAGAAGAGCACGTCGGTGCAGGAGTAGAACGCGTTCGACGTGTCCGCGACGTCCCAGACCGCGACGACCACGTGGTGCCCGGTGCGGCCCGTGGGGAGGGTCCCGGTGTGGGTGGTCGTGGCGGCGGGCTGACGGCCGTTGTAGGGGACCGTCAGGAACGGCGTCAGGTCCAGGCTCGCCCGGGTGATCTTCTGGGTCGGGTCGTAGCCGGGCTTGGTCAGGAAGTACCGGAAGCTCGTGGTCGAGTGCCGGGCCTCGATCTCCCAGGTGAAGGTCTGCTGACCGCCGGCCGTCACCTTGGTGGTCGGCCAGGCGCCGTTGCGCGGGTTGTCGAGCGGGGCCCAACGGGCGTCCGCCCCCGCGCAGATGGTGCCGTCCGCGGGGCCGCGGGTCGGGAAGCCCTTCGGGCCCTCGACGCTCTGCGGCTCCCACTGGATGTCGCCGCAGTTCTTGACGACACCCGCACCGCACAGGGCCGAGCGGCTCGGCGGCAGGTTGATGAATCCGTGCGAACTGGCCGGGACGGCCATCGCGAGCGGGACGGCGACGGCGGCCAGGGCCGCGCCGACGGCAAGGCGTTTGCGCATGATGCTCCTCCGTGGGGGGATGGAGAGTGCGCCCGGCCCAGGACGCGCGCGTGGGGGTGCGCCGACCAAGGGGATCTTGGCATGCCTGCGCCAGGTGAATGCCCATACCGTAGGCAGCGCGCAGCCCCTCGTCAATGGTCTGGACCACTTGGCCGACGAACAATCAACCCTCTTGTGCCATAAGCGTGTTGGGGTCGGTGAGGCTGTGCCGTTCGAGCCACCCGGCGATCGCCCGGCCGATGGCCTCCGGCCGGTCCTCGGGGGCGTGGTGCCCGGCCGGGCCGCAGTGCTCGACGGTGAGCGCGGCGATGTGCTCGCGCGCCCAGGCGACCACGGCCTCCCCGACCAGCAGGGTCGGCGAGGAGTCGAAGGTCAGCAGCAGCTTCGGCACCTCCGG
>NZ_JZWY01001130.1:0-1298 GCF_000966955.1 Streptomyces sp. NRRL S-495 | reverse complement strand
CCTCCGGGCTGCCGGCCAGCCAACCGCCGTACGCCTCGACCCGGGCGACCACCTCGGCCGGTTCGCCGTCGATCGGCGTCATCCGGGACCAGGCCAGCATCGGACGGCGGCTCTCCGGCGTCGGGAACGGCTCGCGGTAGGGCCGGACTTCGTCCTCGTCCAGCGGGTGGAGCACCCCGCCCTTGAAGGCCGTCTCGATGAAGATGTTCTGCTCCAGCACCAGCTCCTCGCCGACACCGGGCGTACGGAACGCCGCGGCGCGCGCCCGGGCCGGCGGCGGCAACTCCTCGGCGGCCAGCGGCTTGAGGAAGGTCTCCAGCAGGACGACCCCGGCCACCCGGTCCGGACACCGGGCCGCCCGGTCGAGGGCCAGGACGCCGCCCCAGTCGTGGCCCACCAGGACGACCCGGTCCAGGCCGAGCGCCTCGAACCAGGCGTCCAGGTAGCGGGCCTGGTCGTCGAAGCCGTAGTCGACGGCCGGCTTGCCGGAGGCACCCATGCCGATCAGGTCGGGCGCGAGCACCCGGAACCGGCCGGCCAGCTGCGGGACGACCTTGCGCCACAGGTGGGAGGAGGTGGGGTTGCCGTGCAGGAGCACCACGGGCGGGCCGCCCGCCTCGGCGGCGGGGTTGTCGGCGCCGGTGTCCAGATAGGCCAGATGGGAGTCGATCACGGGGACGGTGAGCATCGGGACGATTCCTCTCGTGGCGCCGGGCAGGGGCGGGGCACGCGGAGCCCCTACCCATTCCGTTAGTCGCACTAACGGTTCAATGTCCATGACCGTATATCGTTAGGGCGACTAACACAACGGCTAGACTGCCTGACGTGAAGAACCACGAGACGCCCCGCCACTCCCCGGGCGCCATGACCGACCACGCGGCCCCGGCCCGCGTCCGCGGCCTGCCCAGCCGGCTGCTGGCCGTCAACGCCCTGCACGCCGACCGCCTGGTGCACGACGGCCTGGCGGCGGAGGGCGCCCGCAAATGGCACTTCGCCGCCCTCACCGCGCTCACCGAGGGCGGCCCGGCCAGCCAGTCGGACCTCAGCCGGCGCACCGGCATCTACCGCAGCGACATGGTCGCGGTCGTCAACGAACTCGCCGAACGCGGCCTGGTCGAGCGCACGCCCGACCCGGCCGACCGCCGGCGCAACGTCATCACGGTGACCACCGAGGGGCGCGCCCACCTCCGGCGGCTCGACACCGTCGTCGACGCGGCCCAGGACGCCCTGCTCGCCCCCCTCGACGCCGACGACCGCGCCCGTCTGACCGACCTGCTGACCCGCCTCCTGGACCACCA
>NZ_JZWY01001129.1:0-3406 GCF_000966955.1 Streptomyces sp. NRRL S-495 | reverse complement strand
CTGTCGGCCAGGTCGGCGAGTCGACGGGAGGGGTTCCAACCGATGTCCGCCGCACCGTCCTCGGCCAGCTCCTCGCCCGGGTCCTCGGCCGGCGGGCACGGGGCCAGGGTGATGCCGGTGCCGCCGAGGTGGGCGGCCAGCGGCAGGCCCGCGAGCGCGGCGCTGCGCCGGAGTGCGTCCAGCAGGGCGGCGGAGACTCCGAGTTCGGCCGGAGTCGGCCCGGCGGGCCGGGCGGCCAGGACCCCGGGCGGGACGCGGAGCCCGGCGGACGGGAAGGCCGACGGGCCCACCCTTAGCTCCCGACCGGAGCCGTCCCGGCCGGCCTCCAGCCCGAACGCGGGCAGGAACTCGGCGAGCGCGTTCACCATGGCCGTCCCGACCACCTCACGGGCCGGACCGGCCGGCTGCCCCGGTTCGGCCATCGCGGCGGCGCCGGTCAGCCGGGGGGACGGCAGCCAGTCGAGCGCCGCCGCGCCCGCACACCGGTCGGCGTCGGCGGCGGGCCGGGCCGGGCGGATCCGCACACCGGGCCCCTCCTCGCCGAAGGCGACCGGGAGCCCGGAGAGCAGTACCGCGTCGGTCAGGCGGTCGGCCAGGTCGGGATCGACCCGCCCCGGCGGCGGAGGAGTCAACGGTCCTGGCCCTTCGGTCGATTGCTTCGGCGCATCGTCGAACTCCCGTTCCCCGCCTGCCTCGTACCCAAACACCGGGCGCGGCGGCCGGCTCGAATACCTGGTCGCTGCCCTCGAAGACGCCCTGCGGTTCGACCGCCACGAGCCCGGCGGCCTCCCGACCGGCCTGCGGCGGCGCCTCCGTCGGGGCCGTCGTCACCGGCAGCGAATCCATCACCCGCAAGATCCTCGGCTTCCGAACGCCGATCGCCTCCGGAAAATCACTGGCGGCGGCGAGGCCCGGGCAGAACCCTCTCACCGTGACACTTCATGAGAACGAGATCCGTGTGGACGAGGCGGCGGCCCGGTCGCTGCTGCGGGAGCAGCGACCGGAGTGGGCCGAGCTCCCCATAGCGCCGGCCGGTGCGGGTACGGACAACAGGATGTACCGGCTCGGCGACCGGCTGCTCATGCGGCTGCCGCGCACCCCGGACAACGCGGAGGCCGTACGGAAGGAGCAGACGTGGCTGCCGAAGTTGGCGCCGCATCTTCCCTGTCGCATCCCGGAGCCGGTGCACCGCGGCACTCCGGGCGCGGCCTTTCCACTGGCCTGGTCGGTGTACCGGTGGATCGACGGCGATGAGGCCGGCCCTGGATCGGTCGGCGATTGGCCCGCCTTCGGGGCCGATCTGGCCGTGATCGTGCAGAGCCTGCACGCCGTCCCCCTGATGGGGGCCGCTCGGCAGGGCGAACTCAGCTGGTACCGCGGAGGTGGCTTGCGCGCTTGTGACCAGTGGGTCGGCGAATGCTTCGACGCCTGCGGAACGATCGAGGGCCTCGACCTCGACCTCGAGCGGCTGCGGCACCTGTGGCAGAGCGCGCTCGCCCTGCCCGAGCCGTCCGGTCCCCAGGTATGGCTCCACGGCGATCTCAAACCCTCCAACCTTCTGGTCCGGCAGGGGAAGCTGCACGCGGTCATCGACTTCGGATGCCTCTCGGTCGGTTTCCCCGACGCCGAGCACGCCCCGCTGTGGGATCTTCCGCCCGGGGCCCGACAGGCGTACTGGGAGGCCATGAGCCTCGACGAGGTGACGTGGTCGCGTGCCCGGGCATGGGCCCTCGCCGTCGCGGTCAGCGGGGTGTCGTACTACTGGCGCACCTACCCCCGCTTCGTCGGCGAGTGCCTGTCGCGTCTCCGCGCGATCCTGGAAGCCGCCGGCGGACGGTGAACCGGACCCGGCCGGGGCCTCACCGCGAGCGCTGGTCCCGCAAGGGGCCGACTCGTTCGGGATCGGCATCCGAAACCGTTCCCGAACCACCCGGCAACCGCACGGCTCGGAGACCGACGGACACCGGCGTGCGGGGCTCGGTGGGGCCGTACTCGCGGCCCCGCCCAGCAATGGGTAGTGGCCCCCATTGATCCCCGCACCATTCCGGGAGTCCGCTGGGTATCGGCCCGGTGGCTGCCGGGCGTCGCCCCGGCCCAGCCCCTCCCCCACCCGCTGCCCGGTGCCGTCCTCCCCCACACGCACAGTGACCAGAGCCAGGTGAACGGCATGCACGACCTCCACCGACCGGCACGTCCGACGATGCGGCGGGCCGCGATGTACCTGCGGTGCCGGCCCTACGACGCGCGGGAGGCCGACTACATGTGGACCGCCATGGAGCAGCTGGCCGACCGGTTCGGGCTGCCGACGCCGGACGTGTACACCGACCACGGGCTCAGCACTCGCGGGCCGCTGCCGGCGCTGGAGAACCTGCTGGTGGCGGCCGAGCGCCGCTGGGTGGACGTGGTGCTGGTCCCGGGCCCGTTCGTGTTCGCGCTCGACGACCGGGCGGCGGCGGAGACCGTGCGGCGGTTCACCCGGGCGGGCTGCGAGGTGATCGAGGCGCCGGGGCGGGTCGTCCGGCCGGTCGGGGTGCCGCGACTGTCGGCCGTCCCCGGCTTCGGCCCGGGCCGCCCGCGCCGTCCCGCCCCGGGCGAGGACCCGACCGCGTACCAGGCGGTCTGAGCGGCGACGCGGACCGCTGCCCCACGGGAGCGCCGACCGCCCCGCCCGATGCCGCCCCGCCGGGCGCGGGCATCATAGGGGTATGCCCGCTCAGACTGGATCCGCCCCGCGCCGGGGTGTCGACGGCCGCGCCGGTCGCGGCCCGGCGCGGCGCCGATGAACCGGCCGTTGCCGCCGACCGTGCCGGAGGAGGGAGCCCCGGGGGCCGCCTTCGTGGGTCGGGTCGGTGAACTCGCCCGGCTGACCGACGCGCTCGCCCGGCCCCCGGCCGTCCTGCTCGTCGAGGGCGAGGCGGGCAGCGGCAAGTCGCGGCTGGTCGCCGAGGCCGTCCGGGCTCTGGACGGGATGTCCGGGAGCGGGACGACCACGCAGGACAGGACGCCCACGGTTCCCGGTAACACCACCCCCCGCCGCCCGGTGCTGCTCGGCCGGTGCCACCCGCTGCGCGAACCGGAGCCGTTCGGGCCGGTGGTCGACGCCCTGCGGGACGCCGCCGCCCTGCTGCCCCCGCCCGCCGAGCTGCCGCCCAGCACCGGGGCGCTGCGCCTGGTGCTGCCCGACCTCGCCGACCAGCTGCCGGACGCGCCGCCGGACGGCGGGACGCTCCTGTCCGCGCGCCGGCTGCTCGCCCAGGGGGTGCGGGCGCTGCTCGCCGCGCTCGACGCCCCGGTACTGGTGGTCGAGGACCTCCAGTGGGCCGACGACGCGACCCTCGACCTGCTGGTCCGGCTGGCCCGTGACCTGCCGCCGCGGCTCGCCCTGGTGGTCACCTACCGTCCCGAG
>NZ_JZWY01001128.1:0-977 GCF_000966955.1 Streptomyces sp. NRRL S-495 | reverse complement strand
GGTGGTCACCTACCGTCCCGAGGACCTGCCGCCCGGCGCCCCGGCGCCCGGGGCGGCCTTCCGCCCGGCGCCCGCCCGGACCGGCGGGCACGGGGCCGGCGAGGGGCACGGGGCCGTCGGCGCGCCGGTCCGGCTGGAGCGGCTGGAGCGGCTGGAGCCCCTGGACGAGCGGGAGGTCGCGGAGCTGGCCCGGTCGGTGCTGGGCCCGGCGGCGACCCCCGAACTCGCGCGGGTCCTGCACGAGCGCAGCCAGGGACTGCCGCTGGCCGTCGAGGAGGACCTGCGGGCCCTGGCCGAACGCACCCTGACCGAACGCGCTCCCGCCTCCCCCGGCCGGCCGACTGCCGGCCGACCGACCGCAGATCGACCGACCACCGAACGCACCGGCGGCCCCGTCGGCCGTGCGGCCACCGGCGACCTGGCGGCCGTCCTGGCCCGCGCCGAGGTCCCGCGCGGACTGCGCGACGCGGTGACCGAGCGGCTCGCCCGCCTGGGCGACGACGGCGCGGCCGTCGTCGCGGCGGCCGCCGTCCTCGGGGTGCCCGCCGACGAGGAGTTGCTGACCGCCGTCGCCGGGCTGGACGCCGAGGCCGGGGCCGACGGCCTGACCGAGGCGCTGCACGCGGCCGTCCTGCGGGAGACCGCGCCCGACCGCTACGCCTTCCGCTCCCCTGCGGCCCGGCAGGTCGCCCACGGGCGGGTCGCCGGGCCCCGGCGCCGGGTGCTGCACCAGCGGGCCGTGGCCGCGCTGGGGACCAGGGAGCCCCGGCCGCTCGCCCGGATCGCCGAGCACACCCTGGCCATGGGCGACCGCCCGGCCTGGCAGGACCTCGCCCAGGCCGCCGCCGACCAGGCCGCCGCCCTCGGCGACCCGGGCGGTGCCCGGCGGATGCTGCGCGGCCTGCTCGACGAGCCGGACCTCGACCCGCGCCGACGTGGCCGGGCGGCCCTGGCGCTGGCCCGGCTCGCGGCCGACG
>NZ_JZWY01001127.1:0-1411 GCF_000966955.1 Streptomyces sp. NRRL S-495 | reverse complement strand
GCGTGCAGGTGCTGAGCGGCATGGTCGCCGACCCCCGGCTGCCGGTCGCCGACCGGGGCGAGATCCGGCTCGCGCTCGGCTTCCTGATGGCGGTGCACAGCGGCAACCGGGCCGGATTCGACCGGATCCGGGAGTCCCTGGAGGAGTTGGAGGAGCGCCCCGTGCGGGCGGCCCGGGCCATGGTGGCGATCGCCATGGACGAGCGCGACGGCGCCGGCCGCCGGTCCGGGGAGTGGCTCGCGCGGGCGGAGGGCCTGCTGGCGGCCAACCCGGACGAGGACGTGTCCGCCGCGGTGCGGGCCACCTCGCTCACCTTCCAGGCCCGGGACGGCGATCCGGCGGTCTGGGACCGGCTGGACGAGCTGCCGCGCGACTCCGAGCGCCCCGAGGTGATGCGGCAGACCACCCGGGCGCTGTACAACGCGGGCGAGATCGCGATCGAGCTGGGCTACGACCGCCGGTCCGCGAACCTGCTGGAGGAGAGCCGCCGGCTGGCCCGGCTGACGGGCATTCCGTACCTGGAGTGCTACAGCCGGCTCGCGCTGATCCGGCTCGACATGCTGGCCGGGCGCTGGGACCTGGTGGAGCCCCGGTTCGCCCGGCTGGGCGCGGAGTTCGACGACCTGGCGATGGCCGGTGCCGAACGCTCGCTGCTGTTCGGGCGGCTCGCGGCGGGGCGGGGCCGACTGGCGCTGGCCCGGGAGGAGTTCGAGATCGCCGCCCGCTTCGGCCAGCGGGAGTCGCAGGTGACGGTGGCGCTGCGGGCGGCCGCCGGGCTCGGCGGCCTCCAGCTGCTGGAGGGCGACACCGCCGGGGCGGCCGGCACGGTGGGCCCGGCGCTGGCCACGGCCCGGCAGGCCGATGCCTGGGCGCGCACCGCCGAGCTGCTGCCGGTCGCCGTCGAGGCCCTGCTGGCGACGGGCGGGCGGGCCGAGGCCGGGGAGGTCACCGAGGAGGCGACGGAGTCCCTCACCGACCGGGGCGCGCCGGCGGTGACGGCGGCACTGCACCTCGCCCGGGGACTGCTGCTGGACGCGGACGGCGATCCGGAGGCGGCGGAGGCGTTCACCCGGGCCAGGGACCACTGGCAGGACATCGGGCGGCCGTACGAGGCGGCGCGGGCCGACGAGCGGATCGCCGCCGCGCTGGCCGCGCGCGACCGGGCGCGGGCGGCGGAGCGGATGGCCGCCGCCGAGCGGGTCTACCTGGAGCTGGGGGCCACCACGGACACCGCCCGCTGCCGGAAGCTGCGCCGGGACCTCGATCTCGGCGGGATCGGCTCACCGGGCCGCCGGGGCTACGGCAAGCGGCTGTCGCCGCGCGAGCGGCAGGTGGCGGAGCTGCTGGCACAGGGGACGGGCAACCAGGACATCGCCCAGGCCCTCTTCCTGTCGCCGCGCACGGTGGAGCA
>NZ_JZWY01001134.1:0-289 GCF_000966955.1 Streptomyces sp. NRRL S-495 | reverse complement strand
CCACGAGCTGCGCACCCCGCTCACCTCGCTGCGCGGGAGCGCGGAGCTGTTGCAGCGGGCCCGGGGCCGGCTGGCGCCCGAGGACGAGGAGCAGATCCTCGGCACCCTGGTCGCGGAGAGCGTCGCGCTCGACGAGCTGGTGCGCGAGCTGGTCGAGCTCGCCACCGACCGGCAGGCCGACGAGGACCCGGTGCCGCTGGACCTGGCGGCGGCGGCCGAGGACTGCGCGGACCGATTCCGGCAACGCACCGGGCGCGTCATCACCGTCGTCGCCGGTGCCACCGGTGTC
>NZ_JZWY01001126.1:0-3540 GCF_000966955.1 Streptomyces sp. NRRL S-495 | reverse complement strand
GTGGAGCACCATGTGGCGAACGTGCTGGCCAAGTTGGGCACCGGCCGGGCCGGGACGGCGCAGGCGCTGGCCCGGGCGGACGCCGAGGACGCGGCGGGCGAGGGCGGCGGGTGACCGGGTCACCGGTCGCGGGGCCGGTCGGGGCACGCGGGCGGGCCGGGGGCGGGCCCTCGCGGGTGACCCGCACGTCCCCGTGGGTGCCCCGCGGCCGGCGCCCCCAGCGTTCCCGCGGGCCGATAGGTAGTCACCCGCATTGATCCGGCCAGTCCGGGCCGGTTCCCTGGTGGACATTGGCGAGCGAGCGGGGCAGCCGCTCCCCGACCAGGAGGGATCCCGAGTGATGAGTGCACGTCACCACGCGCCGAGCGCGACCGCCGGACCGGCGACGGACGGCCCGGCCGAGACCGGGGCCACGGTCCGGCTCTCCCCCTCCCCCCGCAAGGCCGGGCACCACCCGGTCGCCCTGGTCCGTCTGGCCCGGCTCAGCCGGTCCGGTCCCGGGCCCCACTGGGCGCACTGAGCACCGACCGGGACCGTGTGGGCGGTTCCCGGTCGGGAATCGGGGGGAGCGAGCGCCGGGCGGGCCGACAGCGGCCCTGAACGGCTGACGCACCGAAGGAAACGGGCCCTGCCTGGCCGACCAGGCAGGGCCCTTTGCCGTGCGGACGTGTCTGCGGGGGATCAGCAGGACGCCGTGACGGAGAGGGTGACGGCGGCCGGCGGCCAGCCCCACTCGGTGGTCTCGAGGGTGGCCTCGGCGGTGGAGCCGCACGGCAGGGTGCCGGAGATCCGGCCGACCGGAGTGGCGGACCAGCTGACGTTGACGGTCGGCGTGAGGGTGCCGATCTCCGCGCCACCGACGACCTTGGCGGTGAGGCGGAACGGCACCGGACGCGGGGTCCAGGAGACGTTGGTCGGGGTGGTCCGGCCGTGGAAGGTCACCTGGTCGCCGCTGACGATGGCGCAGATCTCGTTGACCACCACGCCCCGGTAGCTGGTGGCGCAGGTCCCCGGGACACTCGGGGAGGCGGCCGCGTGGGCGGCGAGCGCCGTGCCGGGGAGCGCACCGGCGAGGGTCAGGGCGGCGCTGGTGGCGAGGATGGCGAGAGGGCGATTCATCGGGCGTTTCCCGTTCGTGGGTAGGGACGACAGAGCGAAGCCATGTGACATTTCATGCTTCACACCTCACATACTGCCATCGATTCAAGCGGAGGATTTACGTCCAGCCTTCTCTTTGAAGCCAATTGCTGATTTCAGCCTTTCAATGACTGAATTGCATCGGTCCGGACGGTCGGGCGACCGCTCGGCCTAACGGCCGCCCGACCGGTCCTCCGGTCAGCCGCCCGAGCGCGGCTCCATCCGGAGTTCGAAGGCCGCCGTTCCGGGATCCAGAGCGGTCACCCCGCCGTCGACCGTGAGCACCGCGCCGTTCACATAACCCGCCGCCGGGGAGAGCAGCCAGCCGATCGCGGCGGCCACCTCCGCCGGCTCCGCCGGCCGGCCCGCCGGGGTCAGTGCCGTCGCCTCGCGGTAGGCCTGGTCGACGCCGCCGGCCAGCTCGGCCTCCTCGGCGAAGCGCGCCATCCTGCGGTCCGCCATCTCGGTGCGCACCCAGCTCGGGCAGACGGTGTTGGCCCGCAGGCCGCGCCGGCCGTAGTCGACGGCCAGCGAGCGGCAGAGCTGGAGCAGCGCGGCCTTCGAGGTCGCGTACGCGGCACTGCCGGCGCCGTTGCGCAGCGCGGAGACGGAGGCGACCGCCACCACCGCGCCGCGCGCGACCAGCAGGTGCGGCAGCGCCTCGCGCAGCAGGAGGAAGGGGCCGGTGAGATTGGTCCGCATCACCAGCTCCCAGTCCTCCAGCGTCACCTCGCCCACCGAACCGCCCCGGCCCACACCGGCGTTGAGCACCAGACCGTCGATCCGGCCGTAGGCGGCGACGGCGGCCGCGACCAGCCCGCGGACACCCTCCGCTCCAGCGGCTCGCGCCGACGGCCGGACACCACCACATGGTGGCCCTCGGCCCGCAGCAGCCGCGCGGTGGCCGCGCCGATGCCGGTCCCTCCGCCGGTGACGACGACTACACGCTGGTCCGACATTCCTGTGACCTCCGGGATCGATGTTTCGTGAACCGTCGATCCTAGGCCGCGGGCCGACAGCCCGTCAGGTCCGGTCCCCCGGGGCCGGGCACTGTCGGAGGCGGGCCGTAGATTCGGCACGACCGAGCACCAGTTGAGCGATTCGCGGACAGGACAGCGAGCCCGATGAACCCCGTGACCCCGATCCCCCCGACCGCCGAGCACGGCATCGCGCTCACCGAGCGCGTGATCGCCTCCGTCGAGGCGGACCCGCACCGGCCGATCCTGGACTACAGCGCGTGGGCCGGGCCGTGGCTGACCGGCGAGCCGCAGCCGCTGCCGGCCGGCCCGCCGGCCGAGGCGGTCTTCCCCAGCGGCCGGCCGCTGCCGCCGAGCCTGCGGCGCTGGCTGGCCTTCGACACCGGGCTGCTGCGCCGGTTCGGCTGGCTCGACGAGGACGACCGCTTCACGCCGAGGCGGTTGGGCGAGCTGGCGCGGGACGAGCTCGGCGAGCTCTGGGGCTCCTGCTTCGACGGTGTCTCGGACCGCTTCGACGAGTGTTTCCTGCTCCCCGGCGGTTCCGACTCGCGCCGGGTCCTGGTGACGGGCGCGGGCGACGCGCACGGCGAGTACCCGGTGCTCGCGCTCGACGTGGACGACATCCCGTGCGTCGAGCTGATGTACCCGGGGCTGGACGTCTATCTCGCCGACACCTGCGGGCTGCTGACCATCGAGGGCGACGGCTACTCCGCCCTGGCCCGGAACCCCGTGTACGCCCGCCGGATGCTCACCCACGCGCAGCAGGTGTTCGGCGGCGAGTTCGCCGAGGAGTGCTTCCCCGACCTCTGAGACCTCCGAGCGGACCGGCGCGCGGCGGACCAGCACGGAGCGGACCAGCACGACGGACCAGCACGGGGCGGTCCGGCGCTCCGGACCGTCCGCACGCCCCCGCCACCGGCTCCGCGCCGGTCCCGCTGCCGCCCCGCGGGTTCGTGACAGACTGGCCCGCCATGGGTGAGAGCGAGACGGGCGAGGCCGTCCCGGGGCTGCCGCTGCTCGTGGTGGACGGCGCCAACGTGGTGGGTTCGGTGCCCGACGGCTGGTGGCGCGACCGGCACGGTGCGGCCGAGCGGCTGCGGGACGCGCTCGCGCCCGTCGCCGGCCACGGGGTCCCGGGCGAGCGGGCCGACGTCCCGGCCTGGGCGCGGACCGGTCCGCTGGAGGTGCTGCTCGTCGTCGAGGGCGCGGCCCGGGGCGTCACGGCCACACCCGAGGTACGCGTCGAGGCCGCCACCGGCAGTGGTGACGACCTGATCGTCGTACTCGTCGCGGCGGCCCTCGCCGCCCGCCCCGGACGGAGCTGCCTGGTCATCACGGCGGACCGGGGCCTGCGCGCCCGGGTCACCGCACTCGGCGCCACCGTGACCGGCCCCCGCGCCGTCCGCCCCGCCTGACCCTCCCACCC
>NZ_JZWY01001123.1:0-4764 GCF_000966955.1 Streptomyces sp. NRRL S-495 | reverse complement strand
GTCAGTAGCCGCTCCGGCGCGGGCGCGGGCCGCACGGGGCGGCGGTCGTCGGCCGGTCGATGACCTCCTGGGCGGACTGGGTCGACGCCCGGAGGTGGGGTGGTGCGGGGTGGGGACGGTCGGGCGCGGTGTCGCGCTTCCGACGCGGTGTTCCCGGGGTCAGCGACCGGCCGGACGATCGACTGTCCGGCCGGTTCGCTGTGTGCGGCGACAGGCCGCGGTGGTGCTCAAGCGCCGAGGCGGGACAGGAGCAGGCGTGCCCGCCGGGTCTTGGTCTCGGCGCGGTTCTTGAGGTACAGCGCGTGGGCGAGGCGGTGCTGCTCGGCCTCGCGCATCCGCTCGTTGATGATGGCGCGCGCGGTTTCGAGGTGGTAGGTCATGACGGTTGTTCCCCCTGCCGGTGGGTGGCCCGCCGATGGCTTTGGCATCAGCCCCAGGGCCCCCCTTGCACCTATGATTCTACACCAGTTTTCGAGGACTGCTCTCCATTTCCCAGTCGAGTTGGGCTGTTGTCCTGGTGTTTGAAGGTCTGTCGGTTGGTGAGCATTAGGTGTGCCGGGTGTGACCACTCGCCGTCCAGCGGCGGACGGGCGGGTGCCGCGCGCGCAGCCCCCGCCCGTCTGCCTGTCTCTCCGCCCCTCCGCCCCTCCGTCCCTCCGTCCCAGGTCAGGCGGCCTCGACGGGCAGGCCGGCCTCGACCCAGTCCTGGATGCCCTCGCGGTACTTGCGGACGTCGGTGTAGCCGAGTGCGGTGAGCCGGTCGGCGACCTGGCCGCTGTTCGGGCAGGCCGGGTTGGAGCAGTAGGTGACGATCGCGGCGTCACGGTCGGGGAGCAGGGTCGCCGCCCGGGTGTCGATCTCGGCCGCGACCAGCGCCACCGCACCGGGAAGGTGCTGCTGGGTGTAGTAGTCGCCGCCGAGCGTGTCGACGACGGTCACGGCGCCGGCCTCGATCGCTGCTGCCAGGTCGTCGCGGGTGATGAGAGCGGTCATGCCGCCACCTCCAAGAGAATCGGACTACAGTCCTGTTATGGCTCACGACAGTACCGGACCGCAGTCCGCTTATGCAACGCCCCTGGAACTGCTGCGCACGCCGCCGCCCAAGGAACGCGCCGACGCGGCCCGCAACCGGATCGCGGTGCTGGACGCGGCCGCCAGACTGTTCGCCGAACACGGCGTCGAGGCGGTCTCCATGGACCAGGTCGCCGCCGCCGCAGGCGTCGGCAAGGGCACCCTGTTCCGCCGGTTCGGCGACAAATCGGGGCTGGCCGCCGCCCTCCTGGACACCCGCGAACGCGTACTCCAGGAGGCCGTCCTGCACGGCCCGCCCCCACTCGGCCCCGGCGCACCGCCCGCCGAGCGCCTGGCCGCCTTCCTCAACGCCTACCTCGACTACCTGCTGGAACACCTGGCCCTGGTCCGCATGTCCGAGACCGCCACCCCCGGCGCCCGCTACCGCATCGGCGCCTACCGCTTCTGGCACCGCCACGTCGCGATCCTGCTCACCCCCACCCCCGACCCCGACCCCACCGCCCACACCCTGCTGGCGGCCGTGGCCGCCGACCACGTCGCGGCCCTCCTCCCCGAACTCGGCGAGCACCGCATCCGCGCCAGCCTGCTCCGCCTCGCGGAGCGGGCGATCTGATGACCCGGCCCGGCGGCTCCGCTGCCGGCGGGCGGGTGGTGCTGGAGCCGGCATCCCGCCCCCGCAGGCGTGGGGAGCGAGATGCCGGCTCTGCTGGTCGGACCGTCAGCGGGCGGCCTCCACCGTGCGGACGGCGTCGGCCAGCCATCCCCGATACCAGAGGGCGAAGGTCGTCGGCTCCTGCCCGGCTCCGAGGAGCGGCTCAAGATCTCGGTCGTCCGCCCGGTCGTCGGACCAGATGCGGCCGCGCTCGGGCCCGCTGACCACGAGCCACTGGCGATAGGCACAGCCCAAGTGGCAGAGGACGATGGCGCCGACCGTCCGCTCGGGACTCCACATCAGTGCCTCCCACTTCCTCTCCCACTCGCCCAGCGCCTCGTCGAACTCCTCCTCCTCGTCGAAGTCCTCCTCCTGGGGACACTTCTCCTGGAGAGCGACGAGCCTGGCAGGGTCAGGGCCCTGGGCCGGGAAAGGCTCGGACAGGCGATCCGGATCCAAAAGGTCCGCCCCGTCCCCTTCCCAGTGCCACCGATCACCCGCGCGGCGAACCGGAAAGACGCCGTATCCCGGGCCCGCACCGCCGGCACCGACCTCGATCAGGAACGCCCGGTAGTCCTCGGGGAGCCGAACGCCCAGCTGGGCTTCCAACTGGTCGACCTCACGTTCGCTGAGCGGATCCTCCAGTACGAACCCGTGTCCGCTGAAACCGAAGACAGCGGTGGCTCCCGGTGCCTTCGCCAGTTCCTGTATCTGCTCGCGGACACCCGCCCAAGATCCAATGCTCATGCCCGCAGCGTACGAGCCGCTCCCGACACGCGGTCACCCCAACGCCGGGCCGACCCGCGGTCCCGTGGGTGTCCGTACCATCCGCACCAGGTGTTCCCCCGGTGCCGCCGCACTGTCACAGGACGGTCCCCGCTCGGTGAACGGAACCCGATCGCCGTTCCCAACTGCCGTTCGCAGCAGCATTCTTGGGCTGACACCCGGACGTCACGACCCGCCCGGGCGAAGGCGGAACGCCGACCCCGGGCCCGTGCGGCGGGGGGCGTCCAGGCACGAGCGTAGGGGGACAGGTGGGAGCGGTCACGGTCATCGGCGCCGCCGCGGTGCAGAACGAATCCCGACCCGCGTGGATGGGGGCGGTGATCCGGGGCGGGCAGCACGTCGCCGACGCGCTCGGCATCCCCGCCCATCTGACCACCATGGACCCGGACACCGCCTTCGGCGTGATCGCCATGCCGGTCCTGCTGGCGCTCGTCCTCCTGGGCGTCCAGGCCGGGGCCATCGCGCGCGCCGTCACCTCCCGGGAGTTCTGGGACGACACCGGCCGCCTGCTCGGCGTGGCGCAGTTGCTGTTGCTGGTGCTGGCCTATGCGTTCGGGGCGGGAGGGCGGTCCCGCTCGTTCGGCGCCGCCGTCGGGGACATCCTCTCCGGGCAACTGCCGGACCTGCTGCCGATGGCCGTCGCGACCCAGTGGCTGCTGCTCTCCGTGCTCTGGCTGGTGGTGGGCGCGTCGGCCGGAGTCCGCCGCTCGGATCTGACCGCCCCGTTCGACGCCGTCCGCGGCATGGCCCTGATCGCGGTCTTCGTGGTGGCGTTCACCGCCGCCTGGATGGCACCGCCCAGCGGCGTGGGACCCGCCGGCCGACTGCCCGCGGTGGTCGCGGTCGGCGCTGTCCTCCTTATGTTCGGCTATCTCAGCGCCGTCAGCCGCGGGCACGAGCAGCGGCCGGACATCGCGCATCGGCGCCGCGAGGCACTGGAGCACAGCTTCCGCAGGCCCGGCGACCCGCCGGGGCGCGGCCCGGAGAACCGGCCCGAGGAGGCGTTGATCGCCGCACTGCTCGCCCGGGGGCAGGACCGGCCCGAGCGGCCGACGGGCAGTATCTGGCTACCCGCCCCGGCCCTGGTCCTGCGGCTGTGCCTGCTCTGGGCCGCGCTGCTCGGGGTGCCCGCCGCGGTCGTCACCTGGATCTTCAGCACCGGACACTTCCCCCCGCCCGACCTCCCCGGCGTCCTGCGCGTCGAACTGGTCGTCCTGTCCGTCATGGTGCTGATGATGGTGTTCTCGTTCCGGCGCAACCTCGACGGCCGGATCCGGGTGTCCCCGGCGGTCCCGCGACTGATCGACCTCAGCCTGCTGCTCTCGGTCGGCTGGCTGGGCCTGTCCGGTGCCTTGAGCTCCCCGGTGACCCTCGGGCCGCTGCCCGCATGGGTGGTGGCGCTGGGGCCGCCCCTGGTGATCGCCGCGCTGGTGCTCGTCCTCGGCGTCCTCCTGCACCGGCGGCAGACCCCGCGGCTGCCCCTCGCCCTGACCGTGGCCGTGGCCGCAGGACCACTCGTCCTGCCCCTGCGGTCGGCCCTCGAACACCTGCTGGGCGGGATCGTGCACGCGCTCGGGTAGGCCGGTCCGGCGTCGGCGGACAATCACCTTCATGGATAAGGGACTTGCAGCGCTATTGGGTGCGGTGCTGAGTGTTCTCGGCACTGCCTCCGCGTCGGCGATCTCCAGCGGGGCGGCACGACGCCAGCTGGAGGGGCAGGCCAAGGTCGAGCACCTCCAGTGGCGCAGGCCCGGTGGTACGCGCACTGATAGGCGACGCCCCGGATCTGTCGGAGGCCGACCGTCGTTTCCAAGCTGCGCAGGAGCACTCGGTTCTGCTGCAGGCCGCGTGGGCCACCCTTGCCGTCAAGGGCCCCGAGCCGGTGGAACAGGCTTACCACGGCGTCCACTTGGGACTCCACTCGATGCAGAGCACCCTTCTGGCCCGGCGCGACTCCTCGGGCGACCGGGACCGCAACGTCAGGTATGTGGAGTGCCACGCCGTCGAGGTGACTATGGCTTCCGAGCGCCTCGGCACCTTTACGTCGGCGGCAAGGTCGGCGTTGGTCGACGCGAACCCCGGCCGCCCATCGCGAAGGGGATAAGGGAGGGGCTGACCGCTGCGCGGTGAGGGGCGACATGGGGACCACCCTCGCGTGCGCGGGGAGCAGGTCCACTTGACCGCGAACCCGGACTGCTGCGGAGGGACCAACCCTGCATGCGCGGGGAGCAGGTCAGTCGCTCCAGCTCGGCGAGCACCCAGCCGGGACCAACCCCGCATGCGCGGGGAGCAGT
>NZ_JZWY01001122.1:0-1321 GCF_000966955.1 Streptomyces sp. NRRL S-495 | reverse complement strand
GCCGGGACCAACCCCGCATGCGCGGGGAGCAGTCAAGTGGACTGGTCAGCATATGTGCATTGGGACCAACCCCGCATGCGCGGGGAGCAGTCGGCGCCGATGGCCTACCGGCCGATGTGGATGGGACCAACCCCGCATGCGCGGGGAGCAGACATCAAGTGGACTGGTCAGCATATGTGCATTGGGACCAACCCCGCATGCGCGGGGAGCAGCCATCATGATCGGCCTCGCTACGGCGACCGTCGGGACCAACCCCGCATGCGCGGGGAGCAGAGTTCATGAGCTGGGGGTCTATCCAGCAATGGGGCGGGATTTTGCAACTTCCAGAGATTCGGGCATTTCGGTCACCTTCGCCAGCAGGGCGCTCGCCAGGGTCACCCTATCCATCCCAGCCGAACCCGCCTCCACTCACCGTGCGGAGTGCACCGATGGGCGGTGCCTGGCCCGAGGCACGACGGCGCGGTGGAGCGCTGGTTCGCCGTCCGGGGTGATGTCGTCGTCGGCGCCGTCCAGGGGGCCGGTAGCGCTGATCGGGCGGAATCAGTCCCACAACTCGAGCGCACGGTAGAGCCGGTAGCCGTCGAGGGCTCCGTGCCATCGGTAGGGAGCGGACCGCGGCCCTCGAAGAGTGTGTTGCGTTCGGGCTTGCCACAGCCGAGGGAGTGGTCGGCCTCGGCCACGTCGATCAGCGGGTCCGCAGCGACCGCGTTCTCCGCTCTTCTGCCCCTGCACCTCGTCGAGCCACCACCCCGTGCTCAGCCAGGGCTCGACCGGCGCCGCCATCAATCAAGCCCAGTGACCCCTTCCCCGTTCAGGGAGCGTCCTGAATTCGGATCACGGTGTGGGTCTCCGGACACCGAGACGGATGGCGGTGGTGCCCCTGAGGGAACGTCAAGCCGACTTGAGGGCGGGCGACGGCAACGGCGCGGCGACCGACGGCGGGTCGGGGAGGCTGCGGCGGGTGCGGATCGGGGAGAGGTAGACCGGGAGGAAGGCGGTCGCGAGGAGGGCGCCGCCGAGCCAGAGGGTGGGGTGGAGCCCGGCCAGCTCGCCGAGCAGTCCGGCCAGGGCGGCGCCGATGGCCAGCGCACCGGTGAGCAGGAAGCGGAAGGTGGCGTTCATCCGGCCGAGCAGCGCGTCCGGGGTCATCCGCTGGCGCAGGCTGACGCCGAGCACGTTGTCCATGCCCGTCTTGAAGAGCAGTAGCAGCCAGCCGAAGCCCGCCACGTACAGCCGGGCGCCGTCGCCGATCAGCGGCACCAGCAGTCCGGCGGGCGCCACGCAGAGGCCCGCCAGGCCGAGCGCACGGCCGAAGCCGACC
>NZ_JZWY01001121.1:0-751 GCF_000966955.1 Streptomyces sp. NRRL S-495 | reverse complement strand
GCCGAAGCCGACCCGGGCGGCGAACGGCCGGGCGCAGCGGGAGCCGCACAGGAGCCCCAGGCCGCCGACCGCCCAGAACAGGCCCAACGCACCGGCGGGGAGGTGCAGTTCCCGGACGAACAGCACCGGCAGCAGGGTGTTGACGATCTGGAACCCGAGGTTGGTGAGGGCCGCGGTGAGCGCGAGGGCGCGGAGCTCGGCATTGCCGAGGACGTGCCGCAGGCCCTCCCCGATCTGCGCGCCGAGACCGGGAGCACCGGTGCGGGCAGTGCCGGCCCTGGCGGCGGCCGGCGAGGCCGGCGAAGGCGCGGGGGTGTCGCGCAGGGCGATCAGGCGCAGCGCGGAGCCGAGGTGGCTCACGGCCGTCACGGCGACGGCGGCCGGCGCGGTGAGCAACTGGACCAGGGCGCCGCCCGCACTGCGTCCGGCGATGTTGCCGACGGCCATCAGGCCGACCATGGCGGAGTTCGCCTGCACCAGATGCTCCCGGCCGACGAGTTGGGGCAGCACGCTCTGCGAGGCGATGTCGTAGAAGACGGTGGCGCAGCCGCTCAGCAGCGCGACGGCGTACAGCTGCCAGAGGGTGAGCCCGCCCAGCCACCAGGCGAGCGGGACGGAGATGTACAGGGCGGCCTTCGCCAGGTCTGCGACGACGAGGACGCGCCGGTGGCGCATCCGGTCCACCCAGGCGCCGGCGGGCAGGCCGATGACCAGGAACGCCAGGGTGGCGAGGGTGGCGAGGGCCCCGACC
>NZ_JZWY01001120.1:0-4279 GCF_000966955.1 Streptomyces sp. NRRL S-495 | reverse complement strand
CGCTCGCGTCGAGGGCGGCGACGGCGATCAGGGGCAGCGCGACGTAGCCGATGTTGGTGCCGAGCTGGGTGAGCGCGGTGGCGGTGAACAGAGTGCGGAAGTCGCGTATCCGCCAGGGTGATTCGGAGCTCATCGGTCCGTTCGTTCGGTCAGTGGGGCGAAGGGTGGGCGGGCCGCCGGAGCAGGCACGGCAGGCGTGGCCGACCGTTGCCGAGGGCGCTGCGGTCGGGTCAGGAGGACCCCGGCCAGCACCATGATCATTCCCGCGACGGCCCGAAGACTCAATGCCTCGTCGAGGACGAGCGCGCCGAGCCCGGTGGAGACGACCGGCAGCAGATAGCCGACGGTGGCGGCACCGGTGGCGCCCTCGGTGGCGATGAGCCGGTAGTTGAGGTGGAAGGTGAGCCCGGTGGAGACCACCCCGAGGACGGTGACCGCCGCGAGCGCCCGGACGTTGAGCCCGTCCGTGCTGCCGGCGGCGGTCGGCAGCACCAGCGCGCCGAGACCGGCCGCAACGGTCAGCTGGGCGGCGGAGAGGGCGAGGGGGGCGGTGCCGGTGTCGGCGAGCACGCGGCCCATGTAGGTGAAGGCCACCGCGTAACTGGCGGCCGCGCCCAGCAGGGCGAGGGCTCCCCACCCGAAGCCGCCGCTCTCCGGCGACGGCCCTCCCCCCTGCCACGGCGAGAAGATCACCAGCACGCCCGCGAAGCCGAGCAGCAGGCCGCCGAGGCGCCGCGGGCGCCACCCGCGCTCCGTCCCGAGCGCGAAGCCGATCAGCAACGACCAGAGCGGAGTTGTCGCGTTGAGCACCCCGGCTGGCCCCGAGCCGACGGTCCGCACGCCCAGGGCGGCCAGGAAGAACGGCAGCGCATTGCAGAAGAAGGCCGCCACGGCGAGCCGGCGCCAGATCGCGCCGCCACGCGGCAGGCGCTGACGGGCGGCCCGGGCGAGGAGGAGCAGCACGGCGGCCCCGAGAGCGGAGCGCGCCACGGTGATCTGCAACGGGGTCAGCCCGTTCTGCAGCGCGAGCTTCGTCCACAGGAAGCCCGAACCCCAGAGCAGGGCGAGGACGGCCATCCGCACCACGCGGCACCTGCCTTTCGTTCGTCGGCCCCCACCGGGGAGTGCCGGTACGAACGCTGCCCTGCGGGACGCAACAGGACAAGTGAAATGTTCTGCAGAACGTTTAAGCTGGACTACATGCTCGATGTGCGACGTCTGCAAGTGCTCCGCGCGGTGGTCACCGGCGGCTCCGTGACCGCGGCCGCCACCGCTCTCGGCTACACCCCGTCCGCCGTCAGCCAGCAGGTGGCGGCGCTGGAGAAACAGACCGGGACGGCGCTGCTCGAACGCGCCGGGCGCGGTGTGCGGCCGACCGCCGCCGGGCGGCTGCTCGCCGAACACGCCGCCGTCATCGAACAGCAGGTGGCCGAGGCCGGGACGGCGCTCGCCGATCTGCTGGCCGGGCGCAGCGGCTCCCTGGCGGTCCGCTACTTCGCCACGGCGGGAGCCGCCCTGGTGGCACCCGCGATCGCGGCCTTCCGCAGCGAGTTCCCGGGTGTGCGGCTCGACCTCGGGCTGACCGACCCCGAGGACCCGTTGCAGGACGTACTCCAGGGCCGGGCCGACCTGGCGGTGGTGGTCCGGCCCCACGGGCGCGAGCACCCCGGGCTGCGCCTCGTCCACCTGCTCGACGACCCGTACCGCGCCGTCCTGCCGAAGGGCCACCGGCTCGGTGCGAAGCGGGTCCTCGACCTGGCCGATCTGGCCGACGAACCCTGGGTCGCCAGCGGGCGGTCCGGTCCCTGCCACGACACCGTCCTGGACGCCTGCGCCGAGGCCGGCTTCCGCCCCGGCTTCGCGGTGGAAAGCGAGGACCACCCGACCGCACAGGGCTTCGTCGCAGCCGGGCTCGGTGTGGCACTGGTCCCCCTGCTGGGCCTGGCCCATCGCCACCCCGGCGTGACCGTACGGAAGGTCCGCACGCCGGAACCGGTCCGCGCGATCCACGCCGCCGTCCGGGAGGGCGCCTGGGGCCGACCCGCCCTCGAACGCCTGGTCACCGCCCTGCGGGAGACGGCGCGAGCCACGCAGGTTGTGCGAGCGGCGCGAGCCTGAGAGCGCGGCCGCCCGACGCCGAAGGGGCTCGCCGCCTGCGCGGTTGGCCGCTCTCACCGGCAGCGGCCCGCGCGTCCGGGTCCAGTGACTTTCCGCTCACAGCTCCAGGTCGGCGCGGACGAGCCGGAACGCGGCCACCGGGTCCGCGGCGCGGGTGACCGACCGGCCCACGACAACATGTGACGCACCAGCGGCAACGGCAGCACCGGGAGTACCGGACCGGGCGTGCTCACCCGCGGACCCACCGGGAAGCGCGACTCCCTGCGTGACGATCAGGGCGTTGCTCCCCAGCACGCCTCGCAGCGCCCCGGCCTCCTGCGGCGATGCGATCACGCCATGGCAACCGGCGCCTTCCGCCAGCCGGGCCAGCCGCAGCACCTGCTCCTCGGTCGAGTCCGAGGTCGAGGTCGAGCCGGTGACGCCGATGTCGGCGAGATCGGAGCTGGTCATGCTGGTGACGACGGTCAGAGCCAGCACCCGAAGACGCGGAAAGTCCCGGGCCGCAGCGACCGCGGCGGACATGATGCCGGTGCCGCCCATACTGTGCACGGTCACCATGGAGACACCCAGAGCACCGGCGGCGCGGACCGCGCCGGCCACGGAGTTCGGGATCTCGAAGAGCTTCAGGTCCAGGAAGACCTCCTTGCCCTTGGCCACCAGATCCTTGATCAGCCCCGGTCCGGCCGCCATGAGCAGCTCCAACCCGACCTTGTAGAACCGACACTCCTCACGGAGCCGGTCGACGACCTCGTCGGCCGCTCGACGGTTGTCGAAATCCAAAGCAACGATGATCCGATCAGTTGGCTCCACGGCGTCATTCTCGCCCACGCGGCTCCGGAGGCGTCGGTGGCCCGCGTCCCGCCCGACCGCCCTCACCAGCAAATCTGCCCGTCGAACCCGGTGCTAGGCGGTCACAGCACTGGCCCGGTCAGGAAAGCAGCCATCTTCTGGACACTGAAGACGCGGGGAGCAGGCGAACCGGTCCTGGGGTTTCGCTGCGGTTGCGGGGCCAACCCCGCATGCGCGGGGAGCAGGGGCCGGCGGAGGCCCCGTCGCCGGTGAAGTGGGGACCAACCCCGCATGCGCGGGGAGCAGCAGCCAGGGTGCCCCGGGCCGTCGCGGGCGCCCGGTGGAGTGGGAAGTCGGAGAGCCCGACTTCCCACTCCACCGCAGTCGTTGTCAGCCGGACGGCTTCGCGAACGCCGGCCGCACGAGTACGGCGAGCAGCGCCAGCACCGCCGCCGCGAAGAGCGTGAACAGGTACTCCCCGGACAGCAGTCCGAAACCGAGCAGCATGACCTGCACCGCCCCCGCCCCCACCAAGGCGGAGGAACCACGGGACGCCGTGCGCGGCGACTGCATCGCCCACAAGCCCCGAGCCGCCCAACCGCTGACCCCGACCATGACCATCCCCGCGAACAGGAACCCGTACGGCACGTAAGCCGGAGTGGGCGCCGTCTCGTCCTCGAAAGCGATACCACCCGCGAACAGCGGCATGGCGATGCAGAAGAAGAGAACGATCGCGATCGTCTCGAACAGAATCAGGGCCATCACCGCCAGCAGAGCAGCAGTGGAGGAGCGAGTCATCCTGCCTTCCAAGTGTTGCGGCTGTGTCCACTGTTGGGCCGACGCACCAATTCTGTCACTCAGTGCGACAGTGAGTACAAGCCGGGACCGCCCGGTCTGATACCCGAGCGCACGAAACTCGCTGCTTCGTGGCATCCACTGTCGACTCGGACCCTCCGGACAGGTCGACAGTCCTGCCCACCGGAGGGACCCGCTTCAGCTCTTCCCTGACGGCAGCGTCCAGTCCGCTCTGCGGATCGAGCAGCCGCGGCCCCGCTTCGACTTCGCCAGCGGAATCGCACGGGCGGCGTCGCGCCAGGCATCGAGCCTCGCCACGGCGGCCGACTCCGCCGCATTATGTCGTCGAGCCCTTCGAGCGCCAGGAGTTCTTCGACGCGTTGGCGGAGGTTTCGACCGCCGATGCGGCCGGACATCCGGGCGACATTCACCGGTCCGTGCAGGCCTCGAAAGGAGATCCCCGGAGGGCCTGGCCCTCCACCCCGGTCCCGAGCCGTCCGCGATTCGGAGCATGGGCGTTGAGCTGCTAATCTTCCTGACGTCGCGAGGGAGCTGATCCCTCGCCAGGCGTCAGCGG
>NZ_JZWY01001119.1:0-322 GCF_000966955.1 Streptomyces sp. NRRL S-495 | reverse complement strand
GTCGGACGGGGCCCGGCGCCACACAGGCGCCGGGCCCCGTCCGCATTCCCCACCCGGAAACGGGTGGTCCGGGCCCTTGGCTGCTCACGGTTCGCCGGGGCCCGAAGACGGCCGGGTCGAGGCAGGCCGGGCCATGGGTGGGCCTCGGCAAGGGCTGCCGTCTTGGCCGCCGACCCGACCTCGGCGATCAGATTGCCGACTCGCTCGCAGCCTGTGTGCTCCCGGCATATGTGAACCTCGTCCGCCTGCGCGGGGAGCGGTGCCAGACGGTGGACGGCAAGGGGCACCCGCCGGGACCAACCCCGCATGCGCGGGGAGCAGA
>NZ_JZWY01001118.1:0-4179 GCF_000966955.1 Streptomyces sp. NRRL S-495 | reverse complement strand
GCGGGGAGCAGTTGGTCCTGCTGTCCCCGATGGCGATCTACAAGGGACCAACCCCGCATGCGCGGGGAGCAGACCTTGCCGTCCGGGTAGACGAAGCAGGCGGGGGGACCAACCCCGCATGCGCGGGGAGCAGGCCCTACGGCGTCGAAGGCACCCCGGGCGAGCGGGACCAACCCCGCATGCGCGGGGAGCAGGCCGCCCAGGTCCTCGACCACGCGCAGGTTCAGGGACCAACCCCGCATGCGCGGGGAGCAGGTCCAGAACCGGACGGTGTGGGCGCCGCCGTCGGGACCAACCCCGCATGCGCGGGGAGCAGGGCAGCCTGACGGGCCCGCGTAAGAGGTTGAGGGGACCAACCCCGCATGCGCGGGGAGCAGTTCCCGTCCGGCGACTGGTGCAGCCAGTAGTAGGGACCAACCCCGCATGCGCGGGGAGCAGGCGTACGACCCGACGGACGGGTCTCAGGAGCGGGGACCAACCCCGCATGCGCGGGGAGCAGCTGCTGGCTCTGCCCGACGATGTCGAGCGGGTGGGACCAACCCCGCATGCGCGGGGAGCAGATCTTGCCGTTGTCGGAATCCAGAATAATCCGGGGGACCAACCCCGCATGCGCGGGGAGCAGCTGCTGGCTCTGCCCGACGATGTCGAGCGGGTGGGACCAACCCCGCATGCGCGGGGAGCAGCCCTTCTCCTTCTCCTCCGCCGGCGGTTCCTCGGGACCAACCCCGCATGCGCGGGGAGCAGAACTGGAAGGCGTACGCCGCCGAGTGCGAGCGGGGACCAACCCCGCNGCGCGGGGAGCAGAGTCGGTGAGTTGCGGGTCTATCCGGCGCGGGGGCGGGATTCTGCGACTTCCAGAGATTCAGGCATTTCGGTCACCCTCGCAGGCGGGCTGCGCACCCGGCCAACCCTATCCAACCCGAGCTGTCCGAGTCCTCCGGTTGATTCCCGCGCTCGCGCACCTGCCTGGTCTCGAAGCTTCGCCGTCGCGCCCGAGGGGGAGGTTGCCGCGACCGCAGTGCGGCTTGTGCGGGGGAGCCGTGGTCGCAAGGGCGCTGCCGCAGGGCCACTGCACGAGGATGCCCGCCCCCAACGCCGCCCGAAGCAAGGCTCATTGGCGGAACCGCCGTCAGCGGGCCGGACGTTACCCGGACATGCTGAGCATGGTGAGTCTCGCAGGAAGTCTGCTGTTTCCCGCCGCCCTGGTCGCGGCGTTCTTCTTCTTGGCCGCCGCGCGGCAGCTTGTGCTGCGAACCCAACGGCCCGCATGGGTGCTTCAGCGTCTGCGGCGGCGCGACGACCTGGGTGAACGCGGGGTCGGAGCCACTGCGACCGAGGAGCTCCATGCTCTCCTCTACGCCGGCAAGCGAGTTCAACTGGAGCAGCGCCGGATCGAGTTGGTCCTTCGCGATGACGAGAACGACGGCGCACCTCCCAGGACCGGAATCGACCTCGATGCCGGTACCGCGACCGTCCTTCGGCCCCCGACCGGCGGCCCGAGCCGCAGGAAGTAGCCCAACCACCCCCCCAGCAGGACTGTGGCGAGGTAGCGCCAGCCACCCACCTGCGCCCGGGTGTCCGGTGTCCGCGCACCCGGTGCCGGCTGCAGCTCACCGATCGCATCGTCCAGTCCGAGCCGCCGAACGCCGGCCGCCGCCAGGACCACGGAGTCCAGCGTCCCGCCGCGCGTCCTGGTCCTGCCCAGTCGCGGCGCGTCGCACCGGTGCCCACCGTCGCCCCCTCCGGCAGGCTGGTCGGCGTGCCTCCGCACGGCGCGTCGCGAACGTCCTCACGGGCAGGGCGCGGCAACCAGGCCCAGCCCGTCCGGGGTCGCCGTCGGCAGGTCCTTGAGCGAGTGGACGACCAGATCGCCCCCGCCCACCAGCAGTGCGGCCTCCCGATCGGTGGAGAACGCAGAACCGCCCGAGGGCACTGACACCACGGCTGGTGGTGTCCGGGCCGGCGACGGTGGGGCAGATGCCTCCCCGCGGCTGCCCCACCTGGCGGGGCAAGGGCCCCTCCTCGATAGCCTCGCCCGTATGACGACGATTGACGACCTGGTTGCTCTGGTACCCCCACCGACGAACCCCATCGACGCGAGCGGTGACTGGACGCAGGTCGAGAACGCCCTCGGCCTCGAACTTCCGTCAGATTTCAAGTCCCTCATCGGTTCCTACGGCTTGGGCCAGTTCGTCGACTTCATCACCCCCCTCACACCGTTCGGCAGCCGCAACCGCCTGGTCCAGTCCGCGCAGCAGCTGCTGGAGAGCGAACGACCGTTCCGGGAGGCGAACCCGGACGAATGCCCCTACCCCTACTTTCCGGAGGCCGGTGGCCTGCTGGAATGGGCTGGAACCGACAACGGTGACCGGCTCTGCTGGGTAACCGGAGGCCACCCGGACACCTGGACCGTCGTCGTCTGGAACCCGCGCGGGTGCTACTACGACGCCCACGAGACCGGCGCGGCGGGCTTCCTCCACGGCTGGCTGAGCGGACGGCTCAACACCACCGTCTTCGCCGCGAACGAGCACGTCACGACACCGTGGTTCGAACCGTTCCGCGAGCTCAACCACGTCTACATCAAGCTCACCGACGGCCGGCGGACCTACCCCGAGCGCCTTCGGGTCCTGCGGGAGGCACTCTCTCCGACGGCCGACCGAGGTGGCTACAGGGACGAGGACGGCCGCCAGGACCACTTCGACGCCACCGAGCTCGGTTGGAGACTCACCTACGAGACGGCTTACGGCCACCGGATCCGCATCGCCTTCCCGCCCGACGACGAAGATCAGGTGCGATCGACCCTCCTCGCCACCATCCACAGCATGGGCTGTGACGTGCTGTCCACGACTACGCACCGCGGCGAGCCTGTCTGGGGCTGACCTCGGCTGAGCCGCCCGGACCCACCCGGCTCGGGGCTATGGGCCGACGCCGCGATTCAGAGGCACACCCGCGCTGTTCTGCCAGCAGTGAACCCCGGTCCGTCCGGGCTCGACGGTCACTACAGTCCCGTCCCATGACGACGGTTACTGCACGCACGGTCGAGTATCCGGCCGACGGCCTGACAATGATCGGGCACCTCGCGCTCCCGGCCGGTGTCGGCCGCCGGCCCGCAGTGCTGATCGGGCCGGAGGGCCTGGGGCTCAGCGACGTCGAACGCCAACGGGCCGACGCTCTCGCCGAACTGGGATACGTGGCGCTGGCCTTCGACCTCCACGGCGGGCGCTACTTGGGCGAGCCCGAGGACATGCTGGCCCGCTGCCTGCCGCTGCTCGCCGACCCCGACCGGATGCGGGGCATCGGCCACGCGGCACTCGACGTGCTGCGCGCCGAACCGCGGACCGACCCCGACCGGATCGCCGCCGTCGGCTACGGCACCGGGGGCGCAATCGCGCTGGAACTAGGGCGCGACGGCGTCGACCTGCGCGCGATCGGAACGGTCAACGGACTGACCACGGGCCGACCGGGCGAGGCGGCGCGCATCCACTGCCCGGTGTGGGCCGGGGTCGGATCGGAAGACCCGATCATGCCGCCCGCGCAACGGGAAGCGTTCACCGCCGAGATGCAGGCCGCCGGCGTCGACTGGCGCCTCACGGTCTACGGCGGCGCCTTGCACGCCTTCCACCACCCGCCGGTCGACCACACCGTGCTCCCCGGCGTCGGCCACCACCCACGGCACGCGCAGCGAGCCTGGCGCGACGTCGTCGACCTGCTCGCCGAGTGCCTGCCCGTACCGGAGTGAACCGGCCAGCACTCGCGAACCAAGCCGGTCGACCTCCACCGGCTCCGGGAGTTGCCGCCGCCATGCCGCGGCCTGCCGACACACAGCAGACGAACCGGCAACGACCAGCGACGGCAAGCCGAGGGCCGCATCCGAGCCGCCATGGACCTTCTCCGTACAACTGATGTGGGAGAGCGCCATGGAGCTGCAGTTCGTCGGATTGGGCCCGAGATGCAAGGCGGGGATCCGCCGGCCGCGTGGGTGGATGAGGAGAAGCGGGTCGCGTGTTCTTCGACTCCGTCCTCCCATGAGGGTGCCGGGAAGCCACGAAGCCCCCGGTATTGGGCGGATGCCCGGTCGGACCAGGTCCACCCCGCACCGCCCGACCAGGCGGTGCGCCACCGCTGCCAGGGTTGAGGCACGGCGGCCCCGAGTCGATGCTCGGGGCCGCCAGGTCGTCC
>NZ_JZWY01001117.1:0-1508 GCF_000966955.1 Streptomyces sp. NRRL S-495 | reverse complement strand
GGGGAGCAGGCTGCCACCCCGAACACCAACGCGAACGTCGCGGGACCAACCCCGCATGCGCGGGGAGCAGTTGAGTGTCCAGCAGCACCTTCGTGACCTCTTGGGACCAACCCCGCATGCGCGGGGAGCAGACCTGGTTCCACAACCCAATTCACCACAGTCGGGGACCAACCCCGCATGCGCGGGGAGCAGAGTCGTTGAGCTGCGGGTCTATCTGGCTATAGGGCAGAGTTCTGCAACTTCCAGAGATTCGGGCATTTCGGTCACCTCTGCCGGCAAGCTGTGCACCGGGGTCACCCTATCCATCCCGGCCGACTCCGCCTCCGCCCGCCGTCCCGCGTGCACGGGTGGGCTGCGCCTGGCCCGGGTCACGACGGCGAGTCGGAGCGCTGGCCCGCGAGGCGGGCGATGTCGGCGGCGATGCTGTCCAGAGGGCCGAGGGTGCCGATCGAGCGGAACCAGTCCCACAATTCGATGGCGTGGTAGAGCCGGTAGAGGTCGAGGCGTTCGGCGGCGTCCGCAGGGAGCGGTCCGTAGCCCTCGAAGAGGGCATGGCGTTCGGGTTCGCCGCGGCCGAGGGAGTAGTAGTCGGTCTTGGCGAGGTCGACCAGGGGGTCTGCGGCGATCGCGTTCTCGACGTCGATGATGCCGGTCACGCGGGCCGCGTGACCGGGGCCGACGAGGACGTTGCCCTCGTGGAGGTCGTTGTGGCAGAGGGCGGCGGCCCGGCAGTTGTCGAACAGGGCACCGTCGCGATCGATCCGCCGTGCGACCGCGTCGTGGAGTCGGTCGTCGCCGCCCAGGGTCTTGAACTCCGCAAGCTTCTTGGTGAACTGGTGCCGCATGTAGGTCCCGTTGTCGGGGCGGGGATCGAGGATGCGGTCGGTCATGTACCCGTACGCTTCCTGGCCGACCTGGTGGATCGTGGCGAGAGCGGCGCCCATCTCCCGGTAGAACGACGGTATTTGTGAAACATCCAGATCCTTCGACGCCTCCGACAGGGGCCGTCCCTCCAGCAGGCTCAGGATCGTGACGGCCCGGCCGTCGGGTGCTCCGTCCGGCATGTGGTGGAGCACTCGCGGCACCGGGAGGGAGTCGAGGCCGGCGAGGATCCGGTAGACGCGGACCTCCTTCACCTGCTTCCACGCCCACTCGGGTGCGTACACCTTGAGGATCGCGGAGTGGGCGGGATCGGCACAGCGCAGCTCGTACACCGTGCTCAACTGGCCGCCCGTACGCGGCAGCACCTCGATCACCTCGGCGTCGGGGAACACCTCCCGCAGAAGCGGTCCGGTCCACGCGGTCCCTGGAGGCAACTGGTCCGGCTGCGGCACGAGTCGACCATAGGCATCGAGGTGCACTGCGGCAATCGAATTGCCCGGCGGTACAACCACCCATGGAAAGACCGAAGTTGACGTCCTGTTGGAGGACGTCGAACGGGAGGGTCGGCAGCGGATCGGAGTGATCCGCTGCCGGCGGATCCCAGGTGCTATTCGGCGGGGGTGCCG
>NZ_JZWY01001125.1:0-1033 GCF_000966955.1 Streptomyces sp. NRRL S-495 | reverse complement strand
GGAATCCCCGCCCCTCAGGGCGGGGAGGATGTCAACGGGACTCCACTGTTGGGAAGCGAAGGATGGGAAGAGGGAAGGCGGCCAGTGCCCGGGGATCAGCGGCAGAGCGCCTCGTCGACCGCCTTGTCCACGCGCTTCGCGGTGTCGCCGTCCGGGATCGTGGTCACGGTGAAGTTCACGGCGCGGCCGTCGTCGGTGGTGCCGCCGGAGGTCTCGTAGCCCGGGATCGTCCCGCCGTGCCCCCAGGCGACGCCGCCGCAGGAGAGCGGGCGGCTCACCAGGCCGAGTCCGTAGCCGGCCCCGGGGCTGATCGCGTCGGCGGGGACGGTGGTGCGCATCTGGGCGAGCTGGGCCGCGGGCAGCAGTCGGCCGCCGAGCAGCGCGCCGTAGAACCGGGTGACGTCCGTGTTGGTCGAGACGATCGCGCCGGCCGCCCAGCCCCAGGACGGGTCCAGCTCCGTGTAGTCGCGCAGCGACCCGTTCTCGGCGCGCTGGTAGCCCTTGGGGTGGGCCTCGTGGATCGTCATGTCCCCGGGGGCGGGGAAGTAGGTGTGGCGCAGGCCGATCCGGTCGATGATGCGCTTGGTGACCTCCTCGCCGAGCGGTCGGCCGGTGACCTTCTGGATGATCAGGCCCGCCAGCAGGTAGTTGGTGTTGTTGTACTCCCACTGGGAGCCGGGCTCGAAGTGGGCCTTCTGGGCCAGCGCGGCGTCGAGGAGTTCGCGCGGCTCGTAGTAGCGCTTCGGGTCCTTGAGGACGTTCTCGCGGTCCACGTACTCGGGCAGGCCGCTGGTGTGCTGGAGCAGCTGGCGGACCGTGATGTTCCGGCCGTCGATGCCCTCGCCGCGCACCAGTCCGGGCAGGTAGTCGTCCACCTTCGCGTCCAGGCCGACCTTGCCCTCGGCGACCAGCTGCAGGATCACGACGGCGGTGAACACCTTGCTGTTGCTGCCGATCCGCACCTGGCCGTCCATCGGCACCTTGGCCTTGGTGGCCGCGTTGCCGACGCCGGCGGTGTAGGTGCGGGTGCGGC
>NZ_JZWY01001124.1:0-2476 GCF_000966955.1 Streptomyces sp. NRRL S-495 | reverse complement strand
GTCGAGGCGCAACTGCACGGCGTCCGGCCGCGGGGCGGCGGAGGCCGCGCCCGGTGCCAGGACGCCGGCCACCACGGCTGCGCCGACCACCGCGGTCACGGCCGCCGCCATCCTGCGCCGGCCGGTGCGGAGGCGGTTCGGAAGGGGGTGCTGCCGTGCGTGCTGGTTCATGGGAAAGCCCCTCTGATCAGGGCGCCGGAGCTCTTCTCGGCGCCCTCCAAGAGGATCATTCGACGAACCGTCAATCCGTCCGCGCAGGGGACGAAACCGCACCGGGATCGTGCTCCGGGGCGGGGCCGGGCACGGGACCGTACTCCCGGGGCCTGCGGGGGCAACTCCTAAGACGGTGCCGCCTGGTGGAGCCGGGTGAGCAGGGCCATCAGCTGCTTGCGCTCGTCCGGGGCGAGCGGCGCCAGCAGTTCGGCGTTGGCGGCTTCGGCCAGCGCGCCGCAGCGAGCGAGGACGGCGGCGCCCTCCGGGGTGACGGTGACGGCGTTCTTGCGGCGGTCGGAGGGGTGGGGGCTGCGCAGGACGAGGCCCTCGGCCTGGAGGTGGTTGAGGATGCCGACCATGTCCTTGGGGTCGACGGACAGCCGGCGGCCCAGGTCGGCCTGGGTGACCGGTCCGTACTCGGCCGTCGCGGCCAGGACCGCGTGCTGCATGAGCTTCAGCCCCTCCGCGGCGATGGCGTCGGCGACTATCCCCCGGCCGCGCGCCGCGACCCGGCCGACGAGCCAGGTCGGCAGGGACTGGATGTGCTGGAGCGCGGAGGCGGGGTCCGAGGCGGGAGCCGAGGTCGGCTCCGGGGTCAGGTCCGAGGTCATGGGTTCAGCCTATCCAAAAAACCGTTGGACATCCCAATGATATTCACCCTATCGTTGGGACATCCAATGAGTTCGGACGAGGGAGGTCCTGTGCTGCGCATTCGCCATGAGGTCAACGGCGGACCGGAGGTGCTGTTCGCCGAGGAGGTCGACCGGCCCGAGCCGGGCGCGGGGGAGCTCCTGGTCCGGGTGGAGGCGGTCGGGGTGACCCTGCCCACCGTGCGCAAGCTGCGGGAGAGCGGCGAGCCGGTCCCGCTCGGCGGTGAGGTCGCGGGGGAGATCGTCGCGCTGGGGGCGGGAGTCACCGGCTTCGGGGTCGGAGACCGCGTCACCGGGCTGTGCTTCGCCGACGCCTACGCCGAGTTCGCCGTCCTGAACGGCGCCATGGCGTCCCGGATCCCGGACGGCGCGACCGCCGTGGAGGCGGTCGCGCTGGTCCGCAGCGGGCTGGTCGCGCGCGGCGCCTACGAGGCCGCGCGTCCGGAGCCCGGTGAATCGGTCCTGGTCACGGCGGCGGCCAGTGCGGTGGGCGCGCTCGCCCTCCAGTGCGCCAAGGCGGGTGGAGCGTCCCGCGTCGTCGCCGCCGTCAGCAGCGCCGACAAGGCCGACTTCGTCCGCGGACTGGGCGCCGACGAGGTCGTGCTCTACGAGGACACCGACTGGGGCGGCCCGTACGACGTGATTCTCGACGGCGTCGGCGGCGAGCTGCTCGGCCCCGCCGTCCGGGCCCTGGCGACAGGCGGCCGGCTGGTGGCCTTCAGCTCCGGCGGCGGCACTGTGGAGGCGTACGAACTCCTGCTCCGCGGCGCCTCGTTGATCGGCTTCCAGATGCGGGCCGTCGCCGTCGGCAGGCCCGAGCTCTACCACCGCTGGCTGCGCGAGCTCTGGCAACTGCGCGACGCGGGCACCCTGCGCACCACCGTGCACGAGGAGATCCCGCTCCGCGACGCCGCCCGGGCCCACGCCCTCATCGAGCAGCGGCGCAACCTCGGCAAGGTCGTCCTCGTCCCGTAGGGCCCATGGGCCCGTCCGGTCGATCGAGCGACTCGCCAGGGAAAATGCGGTGGCGGCAGGGGCGTTCGCGGGCGATCATGGCCCGCATGAATGATCAACCCGAGCGGTGGACCCAGGCGACCGTCTACCCCGACATGTGGCTGAACCCCGACGACGACCCCCGTGACAACGAAGGGCCTTCGCCGGACGGGGAGTTGCCGACCCTGCGGGAGGCGATCACCAACTACCGGCTCACCCTGCGGCTCAAGTGCGAGGGTCTGGACGCCGAGCAGCTCGCCCGCCGCTCGGTGCCGCCGTCGACGATGTCGCTGCTCGGCCTGGTCCGCCATCTCGCCGAGGTGGAGCGGGACTGGCACAACTGGATCACCGACGGCGAGCGGCTGCCCAAGCTCTACGGGGCGCGGGACGCGGACTTCGACGGAGCCGTGGCCGAACAGGCCGTGGTGGACGCCGCGTTCGCCGATCTGGAGCGCGAACAGGCGGCCCTGGACGCGACGTTGGCCGTCCACCAGGCGGACCTCGGTGCGCGCGTGGGCCGGGAGGGGCTGGCGATCCGCGAGGTCATGCTGCACATGGTGGACGAGTACGCCCGCCACTGCGGCCACGCCGATCTCCTGCGCGAGTGCGTGGACGGCCGG
>NZ_JZWY01000152.1:0-37970 GCF_000966955.1 Streptomyces sp. NRRL S-495 | reverse complement strand
GCGCCACGGCGCGCCCGCCACACCGGGCGCGCCGGCGGCGGGCGGGCCCCGGCCCGGGCGCGGACCGGGCGGTCCGGCGCGGCCCGGTCGACCCGATGGGGCCCACCATGAGCGCGCACAGCACCCGGCCCACCCCCGTGGCGACGGCCGTCGGACGGACCGGTCCCGGCACCGGACCCGCCGGCCCGGCCACTGCCCGCAGCACCGCCACCCATGGCACCGCCACCACCCACGGCACCGCTGCCGCCGACCCGACCGCGTACCGGCGGCTCGGCCAAGTGCTCCCCGCCCTCCGGGTGCGCTGCGCCCCGCCCCGCAGCGGCCGGGGCTGGCTCGCGGGGGCCGACCTGGTGGCCCGGCCGGCGGCGCTGCGCGAGCTGATCTCGCACGACGCCCGACAGGGCCTGGCCCGCTACGGGCAGCCGCTGCGCCCCGACGTGGCGGCGGGCATCGGGCTGCACCGGTTCGTCTGGCCGGTCGCGCTGCTGTTCACCCTGCCCTGGTTCCTGGAGCGCCGGGTGCCGCTGCTCGCGCCCGGCGACATCGCGGTCCGCCGCCGCACCGGTGAACTGACGGTCCGCCCGGGCGCCTTCCTCTGCCTGCCGGACGATCCGGCGGCCCCCGGCGCAGCCGTCCTCCCCACCGCCGTCCCGCCAGTGCCCCCGCCGGGCGCCCGCCCGGTGCCCGACGAGGCGGCCCTGGCCGCCGGGCTCCGCTCGGCGCTGGCGGACTTCCTCACCCCGGTGCTGGACGCCTTCCGCCCCGAGGTGCGGCGCGGTCCGCGCACCCTGTGGGCGATGGCCACCGACGCGGTGGTCGAGGGCCTCTGGTACGCCGGGGGTCTGCTCGGCGAGGAGGAGCGCGCCCGGACGGAGCTCGCCGCACTGTTCGCGCCCGGCGCGGCCGGGGCGTCCGGGCCGCCGGATCCCCGGGCCGCCCGCCCGGCGCCGGAGTGCGCGCCCTTCACGCCGGGCGCCGGCTTCACCGGCCCCGCGTCCGGCGGTACCGAACGCTCCGACCGGTGCCGGGCCAGTTGCTGCCTCGTCTACACCGCCCGGGCCGAGGCAATGTGCGCCGGCTGTCCCCGCGTCACGCGGGGTTGACGGAGGTTGACGACGGTGCGGGGCCCCGCCGGGCCACAACCCCCGGAAATGCGGGAATTCCCCATCGATATCTATATGACAATGCGACTTATCCCTCGCCAGAAATCCCTCTCGTCAGCGCATTGACAGCGAATCAGCCATTCTCCGGCCGAGCATCCGTCATGATGGTCCCCGCCATCACGACGCAGGAATTGCGACGCAGGAAAGCGAGGCTGGTCCAGGCGATGAAATTGTCCGACATACCGCTCGGTTGGGCCGTCACCGGCGTTGCCGCGCTGCTGGTCAGCGCGCTCCTGGTGGCCCTGGCCCGGAGCCGGGGATCCGGCGGCGGGACCGCCGCCGATTCCTGGGAGCGATCCGAGGAACGGCGCCGCCGCAAGGAGTCCCTGTACGGCGGGGCCTCGTACACCCTGCTGTTCTGCTGCGCGGCCGTCGCGGCCGCACTCTCCTTCCACGGTCTGGTCGGGTTCGGGGTGCAGAACCTCAACCTGTCCGGCGGCTGGGAGTACCTGGTGCCGTTCGGCCTGGACGGGGCGGCGATGTTCTGCTCCGTGCTCGCCGTGCGCGAGGCCAGCCACGGCGACGCCGCACTCGGCTCCCGGCTGCTGGTCTGGCTGTTCGCCGGAGCCTCGGCCTGGTTCAACTGGGTGCACGCCCCGCGCGGTTTCGGCCATGCCGGCGCGCCGCAGTTCTTCGCGGGGATGTCGCTCTCGGCCGCCGTGCTGTTCGACCGGGCCCTCAAGCAGACCCGCCGGGCCGCGCTGCGCGAACAGGGCCTGGTCCCCCGTCCGTTGCCGCAGATCCGGATCGTCCGCTGGCTGCGCGCCCCCCGCGAGACCTACGCGGCCTGGTCGCTGATGCTGCTGGAGGGCGTGCGGAGCCTGGAGGAGGCGGTCGACGAGGTCCGCGAGGACAAGCGCGAGAACGCCAGGGAGAAGGAGCGCCGCAAACTCGCGGGGCGCCGCGAGCGGGCCGAGATCAGGGCCATCAACCGCACCCACAGCGTCTGGCGCCCGCGCGGCGGCGGGTCCGGGTCGTCCTCACGGCAGTTGGAGCCCGGCCCGGAGTCCGCCATAGCGGGCGGCCCGGGCGGCCCCGGCAGCGCCGACCGGCCCGCGGTCGAGGCGTCGGGACGGGCCGAGGCCGTGGAGGGAGCGGTCGCACAGGCGGGCCTGCCGGCCCGTCCCGAACGGCGCACCATCGACCTCACGCCCGACGACGACACCGTGGCACTGCCCCGGCTGGACTCGCTGGAGCGCAAGCTGAAGGACCTCGAGCAGCAGTTCGGCTGAGGCCGAGGCCCGCACCGAGGCCGACACCGAAGCCGACGCTGAGGCCGCCGCAGGGCCCCCGGGCAGTACTCCCCGGGGGCCGCGCTCCCCGACGCCACACCCCGGACGTCGCACCCCGGGCGTCGCACCCCGGGCGCCACTCCCCCGACGTCACTCCGCCGGCGTCACCGTGAGCTCGAACCACATCCGCTTGCCCGACCCCCGGGGCTCCACGCCCCAGCCGTCGGCCAGCGCCTCGACCAGCATCAGCCCGCGCCCGGAGGAGGCCTGCTCCCCCGGCGTGCGGCGGGTCGGCCAGAGGTCCGACTCGTCCTCCACCTCGACCCGCAGCCGGGCCCGGCCGCCGTCCGCGGCCGGCTCCCGGTAGAGCCGGGCGGTGAACATCGCGTCCCGGTCGGTGTGCCGGATCGCATTGGTGACCAGTTCGGAGGAGAGCAGCTCGGCGGTGTCGATCAGGTCGGCGACCCCCCAGCGGCGCAGCGCGTCCCGCAGCTCCGCCCGGACCTCCGCGATCCGGGCCAGGTCGGCCTGCCCGATCCGGCGGCGCAGCTGCTGGGCGGCCAGGCCGCCCTCGGGGCCGTCCCAGCGCAGCAGCAGCAGCGCTATGTCGTCCTCGCGCTCGCTGGAGTCGGCGGCCTGCGAGGCGATCCGGTCGGCCAGCTCCTCCAGCGGGTCGCGGCCGGTCCGGGTGGCGTCCGCGAGCGGCTCGGCAAGCACCGAGGTCAGCCGCGCGATGCCCTCGTCGAGGTCCATGTCGCGCGCCTCGACCAGGCCGTCGGTACAGAGCAGCACCGTCTCGCCCGGGTCCAGGCTGAACCGGGTGACCCGGTACTCCTCGTCGGGGGCGATGCCGAGCGGGAGCCCGCCGGCCACCGGGACGCTGCTCGCGGTGCCGTCGGCGCGCCGCACCACCGGGTCGAGGTGGCCGGCCCGGACCGCGTACACGACGCCGTAGTCGACGTTCACCTCGGCATAGGTGCAGGTGGCGAAGTGGTCGGTGTCCAGGTCGGCGAGGAAGCGGGAGGCCCGGGCCATCACGGCGGCGGGCGGGTGGCCCTCGGCGGCGTAGGCGCGCAGGGCGATCCGCAGCTGGCCCATGATCCCGGCGGCGTGCACGTCGTGGCCCTGGACGTCGCCGATCACCAGGCCGACGTGCCCGCCGGGCAGCGGCACCACGTCGTACCAGTCGCCGCCGATCTGGAGCCCGGAGCCGGCCGCGAGGTAGCGGACGGCGGTGGTGACCCCGGGCACGGAGGGCACGGTGCGCGGCAGCATGACCCGCTGCAGGCCGGCCGCCAGCTCGTGCTCGGCGTCGTGCAGCCGGGCCCTGGCCAGGGACTGGGCGACCAGGCCGCCGAGGGTGGAGAGCAGGGTGCGCTCGTCGGCGTCCAGCTGGCGGTCGTCGTCGAAGCTGACCACGCAGACGCCGATCGCCCGGCCGCTGGCGACCAGCGGCAGGAACGCCCAGGAGCTGCGGCTGGTGCGGCGGGCCTGCTCCCAGACGTCCGGGTAGCGCTCGCGGTACTCCTCGCGGCTGGCGCAGAACACCGGGGCGCGGCCCCGCAGCGCCTCGGCGGCGGGGTGGCTCGGCGGCAGCACCGAGCGGTCGTAGCCGGCCAGCTCCTCGGGCCGGTAGCCGGAGGCGCCGATGATCTGCACCCGGCCGGCCTCGAAGGAGGCCAGGACGAGGCCGTCCGGCGGCAGGCCGGGCAGCGGCAGCTCGGTGAAGACCCGGGCCACGTCGCGCACGGTGACCGCCTCCGAGAGCGCCCGGGCGGCCTCCTTGATGAAGCGGGAGCGCTCCTCGCGCAGCAGGGCGAGCCGGTCGGCGCGGTCGCGCTTGTGCAGCTCGACGGTGGCGTCCCAGACGAAGCCGACCATCCGGGAGGCCCGGCCGAAGGCGTCCGCGAGCACCCGGCCGCGGAAGCGGACGGCGCGCGTGGTGCCGTGCGGGCCGACCGTCCGGTAGTAGGCGCCGCACTGGCCGAGCTCGGCGACGGCGCGCTCGACCCGGCGGCGGACCACCGGGGCGTCCTCGGGGTGCAGCAGGGCCAGGAAGGAGGCGGAGCTGCGGTCGAAGCGGCCCTTCTCGGCGGAGTCCAGGCCGACGATGGTGCAGGCCCGCTGGTCACCCTCGAGGATGTCGCGGCGGATGTCCCAGTCGAAGGAGCCGATGCCGTTGGCCGCCATCGCCGGCTCCAGCCAGTCCGGCGTGGAGTCGCCCGGGGAGATCGGCAGGCCGCCGGAGAGCATCGGCGCGAGCCGGCCGGCGGCGAGGCCGGGGGCGGTGCGCAGCGCGTGCCGCCGGGCCGCCTGTGCGGGGGGCCTGGCCCGTCCGGAGCCGGTCGTGGGCGGACCGGACGGGAGGGCCGGCCCCGGTGACTCGGGCTCTGTGGGCATGCTGCTCCTGCCGCTGCCGTGGCGGACCGCGCCGACCGTCCGGACGGGCCGCGTGGCGGTGTGATGGGTGGTGCTCGACGGTCGCGCGCCGACGGGCGGTCATCGGTCGAGACGGTAGGAGTTTCCCGCCGCTTCTCGCTCGTGGGCACACATTCCCACCATCCTGGCCAATGTTCGGCCGAGCGGCAATGGCAACGGGCCGGAAATCTTGCCGCTCACCTTCACTTACGGGCATCGTTCGGTCGCGAACAGTGCTCGTGCGACAAACGGTGGGCCCGGAAGTCAGAGTTCAGCGGTGGCGAGTTCGAACCAGGTGACCTTGCCGTCGCCGCGCAGTTGCACGCCCCAGGAGTCGGCGAGTGCCTCGACCAGCATCAGCCCCCGGCCGGAGGTCGCGTACTCCGCTTCCGGGTCGCGCCGGCGGCCGGGAAGTCCGGCCTCGCCGTCCTGGACCTCGATCCGCAGCCGCTGGTCGCCGGTGAGCACCGCGTCGAAGACCGCGCCCCGGCCGGTGTGCTGCAGCGCGTTGGTGACCAGCTCGGAGGTGAGCAGCTCGGCCGTGTCGGCCAGCTCGGGCACGCCCCAGTGGCCGAGCGCGGCGCGCAGCCGGTGGCGGACCGCGCCGACGGCGACCAGGTCGGCGGCCTCCAGCGCCAGGTGGAGCCGGCGGTTCAGCGCGCACCCCGGCGCCGGTACGCCCGGCCGGGCGACGCCCGCCGCGCCCACGGCGCCCGATGTGGCCGCCGGAGCGCCCTGGCCGGTTCCGGTGATCCGGAAGGCGCCCCCCGAACTCGTCCGCTGCCGCGGGAATCGCGACTGACCGTCCATCACCCCTGCCCCCACCCTCGCTCCGGGCCTCCGATCCGGGCCCCCGCCGGTCGGTCGACCCCTTTGGTACTGACCAATCATCGTCATGCCCACCTTTCGGCATTTGGAACAGTGCGCGGGCGATCACCTGGGGTGAAAGGGGCACGAGGCGGTTCGCGTGATCCAGCCGCCCCCGCCGGACAGGTTTGCGAAGCGTACGGGCGGCTTCCGGACCCGAACGGGTTCCGGGAGCCGGCGCGAGCCCCGTCCCGGGCGGGTTCCTGGGGCCGGAGCGAGCCCCGCCCCCGGGGGCGACCGGACGCGCCCCGTGTGCCGAACGGCGCGCGAGCGGCAAGGCTGGACAGGGCGGACGGCTCCGGGTTCAATGGCCGGAGGTGTTTGAACGCCGTTCTAAAAGCCCTCACCCTCTCCTGGCGACCGCGAGCGAGGAACCGTGCGACTGACCCCCACCGAGCGGGACCGGCTGCTGATCTTCACAGCAGCCGAGCTGGCCCGCGCCCGCCGCGCCCGAGGCGTGCGGCTCAACATCCCCGAGGCGACCGCGCTCATCGCCGACGCCGTCTGCGAGGCCGCCCGCGACGGCCGGCGCCTCGCCGAGGCCGTCGAGGCGGGCCGCTCCGTGCTCACCGCCGCCGACGTGCTGCCCGGCGTGCCCGACGTGGTCACCGTGGTCCAGGTCGAGGCGGTCTTCGACGACGGCACCCGCCTGGCCGTGGTCGACGACCCGTTCCGCGGCGCCGGCTCGCTCGGCGAGGACGCCCCCGGCGGCGCCCTGCCCGGCGACGGCGCCGGCTACGACCCGGTCGAGGAGACCGTCGTCCTCCCCGTCCACAACACCTCCGGCGTCCCGATCTCCGTCACCTCGCACTTCCACTTCTTCGAGGCCAACCCCCGGCTGGCCTTCGACCGCGCCGCCGCCTACGGCACCCACCTCGCGGTCCCGGCCGGCTCCTCGGTGCGCTTCGACCCGGGCAGCACCGTCGAGGTCGGCCTGGTCCCGATCGGCGGCGCACGGGTCGCGATCGGCTTCGCCGGCCTGGTCGACGGCCCGCTCGACGCCCCCGGCGCCAAGGAGTCCGCCCTCGCCAAGGCCCGCGCCACCGGCTACCTCACCGGCTTCGACGACGCGGAGGTGGAGTCATGACGTCCATCACCCCGCACGACTACATCTCCGTCCACGGCCCGCGCGCCGGGGACCGGATCCGGCTCGGCGACTCCGGTCTTGTCGTCCGGGTCGAGTCGGACTCCCAGCGGCCGGGCGACGAGTTCCTGGCCGGATTCGGCAAGACCGCCCGCGACGGCCTGCACCTCATGCCCGCCGCCGTCCGCGACACCTGTGACGTGGTGATCAGCAATGTGCTGGTGATCGACGCCGTCCAGGGCATCCGCAAGACCTCGATCGGCCTCGTCGGCGGCCGGATCGCCTCGATCGGCCGGGCCGGGAACCCCGACACCCTGGACGGCGTGGACGTGGTGGTCGGCACCGGCACCACGATCGTCTCCGGCGAGGGCCTGATCGCCACCGCCGGTGCCGTCGACACCCATGTCCACCTGCTCTCGCCGCGGATCATGGAGGCCTCGCTCGCCTCCGGCGTCACCACGATCATCGGCCAGGAGTTCGGCCCGGTCTGGGGCGTCGGCGTCAACTCGCCCTGGGCGCTGCGGCACGCCTTCAACGCCTTCGACGCCTGGCCGGTCAACATCGGCTTCCTCGGCCGCGGCTCCTCCTCCGACGAGGCCCCGCTGGTCGAGGCCCTCGTCGAGGGCGGCGCGTCCGGCTTCAAGGTGCACGAGGACATGGGCGCGCACACCCGCGCCCTGGACACCGCGCTGCGGGTGGCCGAGGAGTACGACGTCCAGGTCGCCCTGCACACCGACGGCCTCAACGAGTGCCTGTCCGTCGAGGACACCCTCAGGGTGCTCGACGGCCGGACCGTCCATGCCTTCCACATCGAGGGCTGCGGCGGCGGCCATGTGCCCAATGTGCTGAAGATGGCGGGCGTGCCGAACGTCATCGGCTCCTCCACCAACCCCACCCTGCCCTTCGGCCGGGACGCCCTGGGCGAGCACTTCGGCATGATCGTCTCCGCCCACGACCTCAAGACCGACCTGCCCGGCGACGCCGCGATGGCCCGCGACCGGATCCGCGCCGGCACCATGGGCGCCGAGGACGTGCTGCACGACCTGGGCGTCATCGGCATCACCTCCTCCGACGCCCAGGGCATGGGCCGGGCCGGCGAGACCGTGCGCCGCACCTTCGCCCTGGCCGGGAAGATGAAGGCCGAACTCGGCCCGATGGAGGGCGACGGACCCGACGACGACAACCAGCGGGTGCTGCGCTACATCGCCAAGCTGACCATCAACCCGGCCGTCGCCCACGGCCTCGCGCACGAGGTCGGCTCGATCGAGACCGGCAAGCTCGCCGACATCGTGCTGTGGCGCCCCGACCACTTCGGCGCCAAGCCGCAGCTGGTCCTCAAGGCCGGCTTCCCCGCCTACGGCGTGGTCGGCGACCCCAACGCTTCCACCGACCGCTGCGAACCCCTCGTCCTGGGACCGCAGTTCGGCGCCCACGGCGCCACCGCCGCCGACCTCTCGGTCGCCTTCGTGGCCCGGGCGGCCGCCGACGGCGCCTACCTCGACCGCGCCGCCGACGGCCTGCCCACCCGGCGCCGCCGTGTCGGCGTCCGCAACACCCGCGGCATCGGCCCGCGCGACATGGTGCGCAACGCCCGCACCGGGCAGGTCGAGGTCACGGAGACCGGCCTGGTCTCGCTCGACGGCGACCCGCTGCGCTCCGAACCGGCCGACAGCGTCTCGCTCAGCCGCCTCTACTTCCTCTGACCCGAACCTCCTCCGACCGCACTTTCCACGCCCTCACCCACCCGTTCCACCGAAGGACCTCGCGATGACCACCCCCGCCCCCGCCTCGCTCGGCTACCGGATGCCCGCCGAGTGGCACCCGCACGACCGGACCTGGATGGCCTTCCCCACCACCAACCCGACCTTCGACACCCCGGAGAACCTGCACACCGGGCGCGAGGCCTGGGCCGCGGTCGCCAACACGATCGTCCGGTACGAGCCGGTCACCCTGGTGGTCAACACCGGTGAGACCGAGGAGGCCCGCAAGTACGTCTCCGAGCAGGTCGAGATCGTCGAGCGCCCGCTGGACGACGCCTGGATGCGCGACATCGGCCCGTCCTTCCTGATCGACGGCAAGGGCGGCCTGGCCGCCACCGACTGGATCTTCAACGGCTGGGGCGCCCAGGGCTGGGCCCGCTGGGACAAGGACCAGCACATCGCCGAGCACATCACCGGGCTGACCGGCGTCCGCCGCTTCGCCTCCCGGCTGATCAACGAGGGCGGCGGCATCCACGTCGACGGCGAGGGCACCGTGCTCGTCACCGACACCGTCCAGCTCGGCGAGGGCCGGAACTCCGACTGGACCCGCGAGGAGGTCGAGGCCGAGCTGCACGCCTTCCTCGGCACCACCAAGGCGATCTGGCTGCCGCGCGGACTCACCCGCGACTACGACGAGTTCGGCACCCGCGGCCACATCGACATCGTCGCCTCCTTCGTCCGCCCCGGCGTCGTCGTCGCCCACGTCCAGCCGGACCCGGCCCACCCCGACCACGCGGTGTGCCGGGAACTGGTGGCGATCCTCCGGGCCTCCACCGACGCCCAGGGCCGCCCGCTGGAGGTCCTCGAACTCCCCGCCCCCACCGTCCTGCTGGACGAGGACGGCGAGCCGGTCGACTACTCCTACATCAACCACTACGTCGCCAACGGCGCCGTGGTGCTGTGCGCCTTCGACGACCCGCGCGACCAGGAGGCCGCCGCGATCCTCGCCGAGGCCTACCCCGGCCGCACGGTCGAACTGGTCGACGCCCGCGAGATCTTCGCCAACGGCGGCGGCATCCACTGCATCACCCAGCAGCAGCCGAAGGCCTGATCCGGCCGGGCGCCGGGGTGCTACCGGTGGTACCTCCCCAGGTCGTCGGTGGTGAGTCCATGGGTGCTGTGCATCGCGATCGAGCTGCAGGAGGAGCGGAGGGCCCGTAGCCGGGCCAGCCGCTCCTGCTCGGCCAGCAGCCCGTCGAGGTTCTCGGTCGGGCCGCTGCGGCGCCGGTGCAGGAACACCGCCAGACCGGCCACCAGGGCGGCGAAGCCGGCGAACAGGAGGATCAGTGCGACCATCGGGCCACCTCCTCGGATCGGGTACGTCCCGATCGGTAGGTACCCGGAGGAGTGGGAGGTCGAACCGGCCGACCTCCCGCTCCGTGGCCCGCCGGGCACGGTCGGTATCGTGAATCCCCTACCGACCCCCGGAGGAACAGCACCGATGGCCGACGCCCGCCCGCGCCGACCGGCCCGCCCGCGCGAGGAGGTCTTCGCCACCGCCCGCGCCGCGATCGCCGAGCACGGGCTGGCCGGGCTCACCATGGCCGGCCTCGGCAAGAAGCTCCAGATGAGTGCCGGCCACCTGCTCTACTACTTCGGCAGCAAGGACCAGCTGCTGCTGGAGACCCTTCGTTGGAGCGAGGAACAACTCGGCGCCCGCCGCCACGACCTGCTCACCGACACCACCATGGACGCCTGGCAGCGGCTCGCCGGGTACGCCGGGCTCTACCTGCCCGAGGGCCCCGGGGACCCGCGCTGGATCCTCTGGGTCGAGGTGTGGGGCCGCTCCCCCGCCAGCGAGGAACTGCGGCAGGGCCAGCTGGAGATCGAGGCCCCCTGGCAGGCCGACCTGGTCGCCCTGATCGAGGACGGCACCGCCGCCGGCCGCTTCGGCCCCGGCGACGCCACTGAACGCGCCAGCCAGATCCGCGCCCTGCTCGACGGCCTCGCCGTCCCGATCGCCCTCGGCCTCACCGGTGCCCGCCGAACCCGTGCGCTCTACCTCGCCGAGTCCGCCTGCGGCACCCTGCTGGCCGCCGCACCTGCCTGAGCGGGCCCGGGGCGCCCCCGCGACCGGGCCCGGCTACTCCGTCCAGATCGCGGCGGCGGTCCGGTCGTCGGTGTAGCCCTTGGCGCGGACCTGGACCTGGCGGAGGAAGTCCACGGTGCCCGGCGGGTGCGGGTGCGCCCAGTGCGAGGCCAGGAAGTGCGCGACGGCGGGCTCGTCCGCGACCGGGCGGGCCAGTCCCGGGGTGCAGAGCAGCAGAATGTCTCCCGGGGTCGCCGGGACCATCCGGAAGCGGAACGGGCGCGGGCCCGGCACCGGGGACTCCGGCACCGGCGGCTGGCCGTCGGGGTGGTGCAGCAGCCGGGCCGCGTACGCGTCGATCCAGTGGCCGGAGCGCAGCAGGTACAGCCCGCCCGGGCCGACCCCGAACGCCGCCCGGTACCCGGCCTCCGGGTCCAGCGAGGCCAGCAGGCAGTGCAGCGAGGCGGGGGACGGCTCGTCCTCCCCGTCCGCCGCCCGGTTCGCCGCGCCGTCCGCCGCGCCGTCCGCCGCACCGACCGGGGCCAGTGCGCGGAGCGGGGCGACGGCGCTGAGCGCGAGCCGCTGGAGGCCGTAGCGGAGGCGGTCGCGGGCGCCGTCACGGAGGTCCGCGGCGAGGCCCTCGCGGCTGCGGCCGACCGCGCCCGCGAGCTGGCGGCAGGCCTCGGCGCTCGCGGTGGCGACCAGTTCGGCGGCCGGGCCGGAGTGGTCGAACCCGCCGAGCACCGCGAGCAGCAGCCCGTCCGCGCCCTCGCCGAACCGGGTGACCAGCAGCGAGTCCCGCCGGGGCTCGCCCCGGTAGCGGGCGGAGTCGCCGCGCACGGAGGCCGCCCGCAGGGTGGTGGCGGCGTACTGGGCCCCTTCCAGCACGGTGTCGGCGACGATGCCGCCCAGCGCACCGGGGTCGGCCTCGGGGACGGCGGTCGGCTCGGGGCCGTACGTGGGCGGGCGTTCGCCGACGTGCGGCACGGGCGGCGCGGAACCGGCCCGTCCGGGGCGGGGGTCCGGCCGCGGGGCGGGCGGCTCGGGTGCGGACTCGGGTGCGGGTGCGGGTGCGGGTGCGGGTTCAGAGGCTTCGGGCTCGGGCTGGGGCTCGGGCTGGGGCTCGGGCGCAGCAACCGCTTCGGCTGCCGGCTCCGGCTCCGGCTCCGGCTCCGAAACTTGCTCCGGCTCCGAGGCGGTCACGGAATCGGGCTTGGCCCGGGGCTCGGGCACCCGGGGAGCCGGTTCGGCGGCCGCGTCCACGGCCTCCGGCAGCTCGGCCGAGGCGGCCGGCCCCGCGTCCGCCCAGGCGGGAGCGGGGAAGCGGCGGGTGTCGTCGGCGCCCGGAGCCTCGTCCGCCGGGCGCTGCGGAGCGATCACGCCGACGGCGGTGTCGAACCAGTCGTCGATGCTGTCCCGTTCCAGCACCTCCTGGTCCGCCCGCACCGCCTCGGGCTCCCCGGACTCCGTGGGCCCCCCGGGCTCCGCAGGCCCCGCGGGCCCCCCGTCCGCGCCCCGCTGCTGCCCGATGAGTCCCGCCGCCGTCTCGAACCAGTCGTCGACACTGCCCTCCCCCGGTCCGGCGTCCGGGGTGTCGGGGAGGGTGCCGGCCGGGCCCGCGTAGACCGTGTCCCACCAGCCGTCGCCCGGCCGGAGCTGCTGCTGCGCGGGTGCACCCTGTTCGGTCATCTGGCGGCTCCTGATCGCTGCTGCTCGTTGCTCGTTGCTCGCTGCTTCGTGCGCCGCCCCCGGGCGGGCCGGGCTCGACGTCATTGTCCCCAAGTGCAACGACGCTGTCCGGGTTTCGGCGACAACCACGCACACATCGGCCGATACCGATCACCGGGTTCGACGCCCGTTTCGCTTCCGTTCCTCCCGCAGTCGACCGAACCGCCCGGACCAGGGTGTTTCCGGGGTATTCAGGCGGCTCCGCGCCCGAAAATGAGAACCGGGGAGGGGGCTCGCTTCACTCGTTCGGCTGATTAAATGTGCGCATGACCGCGTCGGCCCCCAGCACACCCCGGCCGGGGAGGGCCGCTCTCGCGGTCCGCCCGGTGGGCGTGCTGTGGATCCTGCTGCTGGTCGGGCTGCTGACGGCGCTCCCGTGCGCGGCACACGCCAAGGCGGCCACGGCCGAACGGTCCGGCTTCCCGGTGACCGTCCCGGCCGACCCCCCGGTGGGCCCGCCGACCGGACTCGTCGCCGTTCCCCGGGCCGACGCACCCCCGCACATCCTCGGTACCGCCGCCACCGGTCCGGCCACCGCACCGCAGACCCTCGGCGACCGCCTCCGCGCGGAGAGCCACCGGCACTGGACCTGGTGCTCGGTCGACGGCGACCCGCCGCACCGCAACAGCGGCTGCTCCAGCCACCCGTACTGCGCCCAGGACGCCCAGCTCCCCAACCCGCCGCCGCACCAGCAACCCGCCGCGGCACCCCGGCCGGAGACCGCCGAGGTGCTGCCCCGGGTGTTGCCCGCCGGACTGCTGGTCGGGCCGCACCCCGTGCCCGACCTGCACAAACTCCAAGTACACCGGTCCTGAGCGGAACCCGCCGCCGGCCCCGGCCCTCCCCCGCCGCCCAACACGCGCCGGGCGGGCGGGACCGACGGATCCGCCCCCTCCCACCACTTCTTCAGACCGCCGTGCCCGATGCGCGGTGGGGACAAGGACACTTCATGGGTTCCGCCTCCAAGCAGTCGAACAAGGCTCAGGGCAACAAGCCGAGCGCCAAGCAGACGAGCAACGACCGCCGCGCCCGGATCGCCGAGCTGCGCGCCGCCGAGCAGCGCCGCGACCGCCGCAACAAGATCCTCGCGAGCTCGGTCGCCGGTGTCCTGGTGATCGCCGCGATAGCCACCGGCACCTGGATCGTGGTCGACGCCAACAAGGACAAGAAGGACAAGGCCGCCGCTGCCGCCGCCCCGATCGACGGCGTCCAGACCTTCGGCGACCTGAGCCGCAACCACGTCAAGGAGAAGGTCACCTACCCGCAGACCCCGCCGGTCGGCGGTGACCACAACGCGGTCTGGCTGGACTGCATGGGCACCGTCTACGACCAGCCGGTCGAGAACGAGCGGGCCGTCCACTCGCTGGAGCACGGCGCGGTCTGGGTGACCTACAACAGCAAGGCCACCCCCGACGACATCAAGGCCCTCTCCGACAAGGTGAAGGCCACCCCGTACTCGCTGATGAGCCCGTACCCGGACGAGAAGGGCACCATCACCCTGAACGCCTGGTCGACCCAGCTGGTCGTGGACAGCGCCAGTGACCCCCGGGTGAGCCAGTTCTTCACCAAGTACGTCCAGGGCAAGCAGACCCAGGAGCCGGGCGCCTCCTGCTCGATGGGGCAGATGTGACCGCCGCCGAAGCGGGCGAGCACGAGGACGCCGTCCCGGAGGACGCCCCGGCGCCCTCGCGGCGACGGGTCTGGTGGCCGGCCGCGCTGGCCGCCGCGCTCGCCCTCGCGCTCGGGGTGCCGGCCCTGGTGGCAGGCGGGACCTCGGCCTCCGGCACCTCCTCCTCGCTCAGCGTGCCGGCGGACGACTCCCCGGAGGCCGGGTTCGCCCGCGACATGGCGACCCACCACCAGCAGGCGGTGGACCTGTCGTTCATCGTCCGGGACCGGACCACGGACGAGCCCACCCGCACGCTGGCCTTCGACATCATCAACACCCAGGCCAACCAGCGCGGCATGATGATGGGCTGGCTCGACCAGTGGGGGCTCACCCAGCACTCCCCGGCCAAGCCGATGGCCTGGATGGCGATGGGCGGGCACGGGCACGGCGCCGACTACCAGGCGCACGACGGTTCGCTGATGCCCGGCATGGCCACCACCACCCAGCTCGCCAAGCTCCGCTCGCTGAGCGGGCGGGAGGCCGAGGTGTTCTACCTGCAGCTGATGCTGGAGCACCACAAGGGCGGGGTGGAGATGGCCCAGGGCTATGTCGACATGGCGCACAACGAGTCGGAGAAGCGGCTCGCGCAGTCGATGGTGATCGGCCAGACCTCGGAGATCGGCCTGATCACCGACATGCTCAAGGATCGCGGCGCCGCCCCGGGCGTGCCCGCCTCCTGAGCCGCCCCGGCGGTAGGGCACGACCGAACGACCCGCACCACGGCACAGCACGGCCGGGGCGGTGGACGGAACTCCCGTCCACCGCCTTGGCCGTTGCCGTGTCCGTACCCGCGCCCCCGGACCGCCGCTCAGCGCCGCCGCACCGGCCGGGCGAGCGCGACGGCGAGGCCCGCGACGACGGCGAGCACCAGCAGGACCGCCCGCCCGCCCACCGCCGGACCGGCCAGGTGGACGCCGAGCACCGGCAGCGCGGTGCCGAGCGCCGTGCCGAGGCTGCGGGCCGTGTTGACCATGCCGCCGCCGACCGCCGAGCACTCCGCCGGGATCGCCCGCATCACCAGCGCGTTGTTCGCCGGCAGCAGCAGACCGAGACCGCTGCCGACCACCAGCAACGGGCCCGCCAGCAGCACCGCGGGCACGCCCAGGGCGGGCAGCAGCGCGCAGCCGAGCAGTCCGGCCCCGGCGAGGGCCGCACCGCAGCGGCAGCGGGCGACGTCGGACCAGCCGCGCGGCAGCAGCCCGCCGCCGACCGTCGCGGCCACCGCGAACGCGGCCGGGAGCACGGTGATCACCAGGCCGGAGCGCGCGGTCGGGAGTCCCGCCTCGGCGAGCAGCACCGGGCCGAGAACCAGCGGGCAGAACAGCAGCAGGTAGCCGATCAGCGCGACCGCGAGGCCGGGTCGGACGCCGGGGGTGTTGACCAGGCCGGGAGCGAGGATCGGCCGGGTGGCCCGGCGCTCCTGGCGGACCAGGGCGAGCGCGCACAGGACGGCGGCGGCCAGCAGGGCGACGACCGCCCAGGCGGGCAGCGGCAGACCGGAGGCGGCGGAGAGGGCGAGCAGCAGCGCGGTGGTGGAGCCGCCGAGCAGCAGCAGGCCGGCCAGGTCGAAGCGCCCGCCGTCCGGCTCGGGGCCGACGACGGGACCGACGGCGGGACCGAGGGCGGGACCGAGGGCGGGCCCGGCGGCGACGCGCGGACGCGGAAGCGCCGGTGCCTCCTCGACCCGGGTGCGGGGCAGCAGGAACCACCCGGCCACGATGCCCACCACGGCGACCGGCACATTGATCCAGAACACCCAGCGCCAGGAGGCGTGCGCCACCAGCAGCCCGCCGAGGCTGGGGCCCAGCGCCAGGCCGAGGCCCTGCGCGGCGGCCTGCACCCCGAGCGCCCGGCGCATCGCGTGCCCGGGGACGCCGCGCGCGACCAGGGCGACACTGTTGGCCTGCATCATCGCGCCGCCGACGGCCTGGACCGCGCGGCAGGCGACCAGGGTGCCGAGGCCGCCGGCGAACCCGGCCCCCAGCGAGGCCAGGCCGAAGACGGCGAACCCGCCCAGGTACACGGTCTTGCGGCCGACCAGGTCGGAGAGCCGGCCGATCGGCGCGAGCAGCGCGACCAGGACCAGCAGATACGCGAGGGCGACCCATTCGACGGCCGCGAACCCGGCATCGAACCGGCGCTGGAGCGCCGGGTAGACGAGCGCGGTGACGCTGGCCGTCAGCTGGCCGAGGAACGCCCCCAGGCAGACGGTCCCGACGGCGAGCCAGTGGGCGTACCGGCGGCCGGCTATGCCGCGCGGTCGGGGGCGCTCGGCGAGCAGCCGGGCGGTGAGCGTTGACGCGGCGTTCATACTGAGAAATATATCGGATGCAGACATGTTCGTTCGACGATCTGTTCTGGGTGCGACCGGTCCGTTACCGGGCGGGACCGGTCGCCCCCGACCGGTCCTAGGCCGTCAAAAGGCACCGGTACCAGGCGCTACGCTGTCGGCCATGCCGTCGTCACCATCCGTTCCCGAATCCACCACAGGCCCGCAGGACATCGAGCCGCAGGACACGGAGCCGACGACGATCGAACGCGCCCGCCGGCTCACCGACACGGTCACCCGGCTCCGCCGCGCCCTGCGCAGCAGCATCCGGACCGACTACCCGTGGGAGTCCCTGCCGATGGCGCAGGTCGAGCTCCTCCAGACGCTCGCCGCCGCCCCGCTGCGGGTCGGCGAACTGGCCGCCCGGCAGCGGCTCGCCCCGAACACCGTGAGCGGACTGGTCGGCAAGCTGCTGGAGTCCGGCTTCGTCGACCGCCAGGCCGACCCCGGGGACCGCCGCACCGCCCGGATCGCGCTCACTCCGGCCGGCCGCCGACAGCTCGACGACTGGCAGCGCGCCCACGAGCGCCGGATCGCCGGCGCCCTCGACACCCTCTCCACCGCCGACCGCGACGCCGTGATGCACGCGCTGCCCGCCCTGGAGAACCTCGCCCGCGCCCTCGCCGAGCCCCCGGCCTGAGCTGCCGGCCCCGAGCACCGGGCCTGAGCACCGGGCCTGAGCTGCGAAAACCGCTACCGTCCGGCCACCGGAGCCACTATCGTCCGGCCATGGACGCCCCCGCGCTGCGACTCGAACCCTGGACCGACGCCGACCTCGCCCTGCTGCGGCTGATCAACACCCCGGAGATGCGCCGGCACGTCGGCGGTCCGGAGAGCGAGGAGCGGATGCTCGTCCGCCACCGCCGCTACCTCGACTTCGTCCCCGCCGGGATCGGCTGCATGTACCGCGTGGTGCTGGAGACCGAGGACGGGCCCGACGGGGTGTCCCGGGCGGTGGACGTCGGCAGTGTCGGCTACGCCGAGCGCGCGTGGCAGGGCGGCACCGTCTACGAGATGGGCTGGAACGTGCTCGCGCCCTACCGGGGCCGGGGCATCGCCGCCGCCGCGGCGCGGGCCGCCGTCGGGGCCGCCGCCCGCACCGCGCGCCACCGCCACCTGCACGCCTTCCCTTCAGTGGACCACCCCGCCTCCAACGCCGTCTGCCGCAAGGCCGGCTTCACCCTCGTCGGCGAGACCGACTTCGAGTTCCCGCCCGGCCGCTGGATGCGCAGCAACGACTGGCGGGTGGACCTGGGCGCGCCCAGGGACGCCTGACCTGCGCCCGACGGGCACCGGGCACCGGGCACCGGGCACCGGGCTCAGAAGAGGCTGGTGCCGCCCTCCAGGTCGAGCAGCCAGCGCTTGCGGTCGACCCCGGCGGCGAAGCCGGTGAGGGCGCCGTTGGCACCGACGACGCGGTGGCAGGGGCGGACGATCAGCAACGGGTTGGCGCCGACCGCGCCACCGACCGCGCGGACGGCGCGCGGGGACTCGCCGGCCAGGTCGGCGAGCTGCCCGTAGGTGACGGTCTCCCCGTACGGGATCCGGTCGAGCGCCGCCCAGACCCGCCTGCGGAAGTCGGTGCCGACCGGGGCGAACGGCAGGTCGAAGGTGGTGCGCCGGCCCGCGAAGTACTCGGTGAGCTGGGTGGCCGGTGCCGCGAGCGCGTCCGGGTCGTAGACCCAGTCGTCGGCCGGCTCGGCGAGCGCGTACTTCTGGCCGGGGGCGGTGACGGTGGCGAGCCCGGCCGGCCCGCCGTCCTCCGGCAGGACGCCGCTCAGCATCAGCCGGCCGAAGGGGCTCTCCATGAAGGTGAAGACGGTGGTGCTCATGCGGGGGTGTTCTCCGTTCGGGTGCTGAGGTCGTCGGCCGGGGCCGCCCAGAGGCGGTGCACGGCATAGGAGCGCCAGGGGGCCCAGGCGCCGGCCGCGAGGGCGGCGGACTTCGGGTCCCCCGGGGCGCCGAGCCGGAGCAGTCCGTGCTTGACGCCGATGTCGCTCGGGAGGAAGACGTCGGGGTCGGCGAGCGCGCGCATCCGCAGGTAGCCGACGGTCCACGGGCCGATGCCGGGCAGGGCGAGCAGCTGGGCGGCCGCCTCCTCCCGGTCGACGCCGCCGTCGAGCCGGACGGCGCCCTCGGCGAGGGCGGCGCACAGGCCGGTGAGCGCGCGGCGCCGGGCGGCCGGCATCGCGAAGTCCTCCGGGTCGGCGGTGGCCAGGGCGGCGGCGGTGGGGAAGAGCAGCCGCAGTCCGCCGCTGGGTTCGGGCAGCTCGGTGCCGTACTTCTCGGCCAGCCGGCCGGCCAGGGTGCGGGCCGCGCCGACGGTGACCTGCTGGCCGAGGACGGCGCGCACGGCCAGTTCGTGCGGGTCGACATGGCCGGGCGAGCGCAGCCCGGGGCGGGCCCGGACGCGGGTCGGTGCCGAGCTGCTCGTCGACCGCGACCGGGTCGGCGTCCAGGTCGAACAGGACCCGCAGGCGCTGGACGGCGGTCGGCAGGTCGCGCAGGTCGGTGAGGAACAGCCGGCAGTCGAGCCACCCCCGGGTGGCCGGCCGGTCGGTGCCCAGGCCGTCCACCTCGGCGATGCCGGTGCCGTACGGGAGCGCGAGGGTGCGGCGGTAGGTCCGCACGCCGGGGCCCGGGCCGGGCACGACCTCCTCCACGCCGGGGACGGCCCGCAGGGCGAGGAAGTCGATCAGGTGGTCACTGTCCAGGGCGCCCCGGTAGGCGAGCCGCAGGGCGAGGCCGCCGGCCGGGGTCGCGCCGCGCCGGCCGGCCGCGACCTCGGCGCGCAGCCCGCTCGGGGTGCGGTCGTAGATCTCGCGCACGGTGTCGTTGAACTGCCGGACGGAGGCGAAGCCGGCCGCGAACGCGATCTCGGTGACCGGCAGCCCGGTGGTCTGGAGCAGCAGCCGGGCGGTCTGGGCGCGGCGGGCGCGGGCCAGCGCGATCGGGCCGGCGCCGAGTTCGGCGGTGAGCTGGCGCTGGAGCTGGCGGGAGCTGTAGCCGAGGCGGTCGGCCAGCCCGGCCACGCCCTCGCGGTCCACCACTCCGTCGCCGATCAGCCGCATGGCCCGGCCGACCAGGTCGGCGCGGTGGTTCCACTCCGGCGAGCCGGGGACGGAGTCGGGGCGGCAGCGGCGGCAGGCCCGGAAGCCGGCGTGCTGGGCGGCGGCGGCGCTGGGGTAGAAGGTGCAGTTGACGCGCTTCGGGGTCACGGCCGGGCAGCTCGGCCGGCAGTAGATGCCGGTCGAGGTGACGGCCGTGAAGAAGACGCCGTCGAAGCGGGCGTCCCGGCTGTCCACCGCGCGGTACCGGATGTCGTCGTCGATCACGCTGTCCAGTCTGCGGCACCGGAGGGGCCTCGACCGGCGGGAATCGGACATGGGCGTCGGCCGCACCGCCGGGCACCCGGGCAGGCGGAAAACCAGGAGCCCGCGCCCGCTCCGGCCGGATAGCCTGCCCAGCGGTCCGCCCGGGCGGTGCTCCGGCGTGCCCCGACCCGACCGACGGCCCCGGCATGCCCCGACCCACCCGCCGTACCCCGACCGACAGGAGATCCCGTGTCCGAGCAGCCCTACTCCGGCCCGGACGACCCCCGGGTCGCCGCCCTGCGCGTCGAGCAGTTCGCCTTCCCCGGCCCGCTGCGGGACCGACTGGTCGGCGCCGTGCTGTCCGGGGCCAAGACCAGCACCACCGGTCTGGTCACCCAGTACGAGGCCGAGGACGAGCCGGTGCCGCTGGTCGGGACCAGGGGCGCCGTGGTGGACTCGGCCGGACGGATCGTCGCGGTGACCGAGATCTCCGAGGTCCGGATCGTCCGGCTCGACGAGGTCGACCTGCAGCACGCCCTCGACGAGGGCGAGGGCTACACGACGGTCGCCGAGTGGCGGGCCGGGCACGAGCGGTTCTGGCACAGCGACGAGCTGCGCGCGGTGCTCGGCGACCCGGACTTCACCGTGGAGGACGACACCCGGGTGATCCTGGAGCGGTTCCGGCTGGTCGCCGACTTCCGCTGAACGGCCATCGGCCGCCCGCCCCGGCCCGCCACCGGTAGCGGTAGCGGGCCGGACGGGCAGCCGGACGGGCAGCGGCCCGGTGTCAGCGCTTCACCGGGCCTCCCGTGGCGCGCATCGACTTGGTGATGGTCTTCCACTTCTTCAACCGCTCGGAGGCGAGCCGGGCGTCCGAGCGGGAGGCGATCCACTCGTTCTCCCGCTGGAGCTTGAGATAGCTGTCCATCCGGCGCTCGGGCAGCGAGCCGTCCTCCAGCGCGGCCCGCACCGCGCAGCCGGGCTCGCCGGCGTGGTGGCAGTCGTGGAAGCGGCACCCCTCGGCCAGCTCCTCGATGTCGGCGAAGGCGAGTGCCACGCCCTCGCCGCCGTAGAGGCCGACCTCGCGCAGGCCGGGGGTGTCGATCAGCACCCCGCCGCCGGGCAGCAGGACAAGCTCACGGGTGGTCGTGGTGTGCCGGCCCTTCTGGTCGCCCGCCCGGGCGGCCTGGACGGTCATCACATCGACGCCGGCGAGCACATTGGTGAGGGTGGACTTGCCGACGCCGGACTGGCCGAGCACGGCGGTGGTGCCGGGCGTGCAGGCGCGCAGCACGTCGATCCCCTCGCCCGTCTCGGCGCTGACCACCAGGACGGTGACGCCGGGCGCGGCGGCCTCGACGTCGGAGCGGATGAAGTCGGCGTCGTCGACCAGGTCGGCCTTGGTGAGCACGACCAGCGGCTCGGCACCGGACTCCCAGGCGAGGGCGAGGAAGCGCTCGATCCGGCCGAGGTCGGGCTCGGCGGCGAGCGAGGCGGCGATCACCACGGTGTCGACGTTGGCCGCCAGCACCTGGCCGTCGGAGCGCTTGCCCGCGACCTTGCGGATGATCGCGGTGGAGCGCGGCAGCAGGGCCGCGACCGCGGGCATGGGCAGCCCGGGCGAGAGGTCGACGGCGACCCAGTCCCCGGTGCACGGGCAGTTGATCATGTCGGCGTCGCCGACCTGCCGGGTGTCGGCCCGGACGGTGCGGAGTTCGCCCGTCCCGGGGTCGACGAGGACGGCGTCGCACCGGCCCCGGTCGATCCGGACGATCCGGGCCGGGACCAGCCCGGCCTCGGCCAGCGGCGCGAACAGCTCGTCGAGCGCGGTGGTCCAGCCGTAGCCGGCCAGCGACCCGGCGGCCTCGGCAGGCTCGGAACCGTCGCCGTCGACGAAGGCGGTGGAGCGGAAGGAAGAAGAGGAGGACGGAACGGAGGCAGCGTTGAACAACGCAGTGGGCCCTTCGGGAGGAAAGTGATCCCGCCGGGCTGCTGCGGCTGCGTGCGCGAAGGGCTACGTCAGCCGGCGGCCGGCAGGGAGAGGTGAATGCGGTCGCTGCCCAGGGCAGCCGTCATGGCAATCGTGGCCACGAGACTCACCTCCTGCTTTCTCTCCTCGGACGGCGCACCACGCCGCCCGAACCGGACGCTCACACGCTAGCGGGCCCCTCCGGCCCTGCCAACCGGTTTTTCACCTGCGGTTCCGCACGCCACCTGCGGTTCCGCACGCCCCGGAGCTCACCGCCGGTCCCACGGCGGGCTCGGCGGGCGGCTCGGCAGCGGGTACTCGGGCGGCGGCGCGGTGGGCCGGTCGCTGTCCGGCGGCGGCGGGGCCGGCCGGTGGTGCGGACCGCCGCCGCGCGCCGTGATCCGGCCGCGGACGTTGTCCGCCGCGAGCACGTCGGCCCACCGCTCGGGGTACTCGGAGGGCACGTCGGCGTCCTCGCCGTCCTCCTCCCAGTACTCCTCCTCGCCGCCCTCGGCGAGGCCCAGCTCGCGTGCCCGGCGGGCCCGTTCGACGGCGCGCCGGGCGGCCACCTCGCGGACCACGGCGGCGGCGGCCTCCTCGTGCGCGCGCTCGTTCTCGGCGCGGGCGTCGGCGGTCTCCAGGGTGGGCCAGCGGCGGTCTATGGCCGCGTTCATGGCGGCGCCGATGAGCACCGCGAGCGCGACCACGAAGATCCACAGCAGCACGGCCACCGGCGCGGCCAGCGAGCCGTACACCGAGTGGCCCTCGATCGAGCTGACCAGGTAGAGGCGGAGCGCGACGCTGCAGAAGACCAGCACCACCAGGGCGACCAGCGCGCCGGGGATGTCCTCGCGCCAGGGCGTGGAGACCGGTACCGCCAGGTGGTACAGCGTCGTCAGCGAGACGATCAGCAGCAGGATCGCGAACGGCCAGTAGGCGGCGTCGATCAACCCGCCGCTCTCCGGCACGGCATTGGTCACCAGCCCGGGCCCGGCCATCAGCAGCGGCAGCACCAGCGAGCCGATCACCAGCGCGCCGAGGTAGAGGCCGAGCGACATCAGCCGGGTCTTGACGATGCCGCGCTTGCCGTCGAGCCCGTACATCACCGTGATGGTGTCGATAAAGATGTAGAGCGCCCGGGATCCGGACCAGAGCGACAGCAGGAAGCCGATCGAGATGAGGTCCGGCCTGGTCTGGTCGAAGACCTGGCGGAGCAGCGGCTGGACGACCTCGGTGATGGAGGAGTCCGAGAGCACCGTGCCGGCCGCCTTGACGATGTCGGCCTTCAGCTTGTCGATGGTGCCCGCGCCGAGGAAGTCGTCGAGGTAGCCGAGCGTGCCGGCCAGGCAGAGCAGCAGCGGCGGGATGGAGAGAAGGGTGAAGAACGCCGCCTCCGCGGCGAGTCCGGTGACCCGGTACTCGACGCAGGTGTTGGTGGTGTCCCTGACCAGCGCCCAGACGGTGGTCCGCCAGGTGGCCTGCTTGGCCGCCCGCCGGGATCCCTTGCCCCGACGACGGGAGGGGCGCTCGGGGGCCGACCGGGTCGTTTCGCCTGCTGCTTGCACAGGGCCAACGTTATCGGGCCCGGGCCGGTCGGCCGCTCTCCCGGGGCACGGGCGCGACACGGGCGGCGCGCGGGCGGTACGCGGGCGGCGCGCGAGCGCGGAAAAGAAGGGGATCCGGGGCCCGGTCGGCGGGAGCGGCGGGAACGCTCCAGCATCTCGCGATCCGAAACTACAAGGTCCAAAATACGGACGTTAGTGGACCGCGAGTCGTGCTCCGTGCGAATCTCTTGCCATGCCGAGCGCCGGAACCACCCTAGTAGGTCGACTTCACGTCGATCTCCTTCGCGTGTCCAGCGCCATCTGTCCGGTGACCTGAGCCCAACCCCGCCGCCTCCCACCGCACCCGGCGCCACCTCACCGCCATCCCCGTCGAAGCGGATGCGCAGGCGCCCGCCCGGCCGCCGCGAATGCTCCCCCGGTCCTGAGAAACCCGCAGGTCACAGCAGCTTCGCCGGGTCGAGCACACCCCGCGACCAACCCGGCGTCAGAGCCACCTGCCCCGAAGGACTTCACCATGGCCACCACCCCCGAGACCGCCGAGCCCACGGCCGAGAGCGCCCCGGCGCGCCGCCCCGCCGCGGCTCGCAAGGTGACCCGTCACCGCGGCGAGGGCCAGTGGGGCATGGGTCACTTCACCCCCTTGAACGCCAACGAGCAGTTCAAGAAGGACGACGACGGTCTCAATGTGCGGACACGTATTGAGACGATCTACTCCCAGCGGGGCTTCGACTCGATCGACCCGGCCGACCTGCGCGGCCGGATGCGCTGGTGGGGGCTGTACACCCAGCGCAAGGAGGGCATCGACGGCGGCAAGACCGCGATCCTGGACCCGCACGAGCTCGACGCCGAGTACTTCATGCTCCGGGTCCGGATCGACGGCGGTCGGCTGACGGTCGCCCAGCTGCGCGCCATCGCCGAGGTCTCCGAGGAGTACGGCCGCAACACCGCCGACCTGACCGACCGGCAGAACGTCCAGTACCACTGGATCCGGATCGAGGACGTCCCGGCGATCTGGCAGAAGCTGGAGGCCGTCGGCCTGTCCACCACCGAGGCCTGCGGCGACACCCCGCGCGTCATCCTCGGCTCCCCGGTGGCCGGCATCGCCGAGGACGAGATCATCGACGGCACGCCCGCCATCGACGAGATCCAGCGCCGCTTCATCGGCAACAAGGACTTCTCCAACCTGCCGCGCAAGTTCAAGTCCGCCGTCTCCGGCTCGCCGCTCCTGGACGTCGCCCACGAGATCAACGACATCGCCTTCGTCGGCGTGGTCCACCCCGAGCACGGCCCCGGCTTCGACCTCTGGGTCGGCGGCGGCCTGTCCACCAACCCCAAGCTCGGCGTCCGGCTCGGCGCCTGGGTCCCGCTCGACGAGGTCGCCGACGTCTACGGCGGCGTCATCGGCATCTTCCGCGACTACGGCTACCGCCGGCTGCGCAACCGCGCCCGGTTGAAGTTCCTGGTCGCCGACTGGGGCACCGAGAAGTTCCGCCAGGTGCTGGAGGACGAGTACCTCAAGTACCGGCTGGTCGACGGCCCCGCCCCGGCGGAGCCGAGCGGCCGCTGGCGCGACCACGTCGGTGTGCACCGGCAGAAGGACGGCCGCTACTACGTCGGCTTCGCGCCCCGGGTCGGCCGGGTCGACGGCAAGCTGCTCGGGCAGATCGCCGACCTCGCCGAGGCCCACGGCAGCGACCGGCTGCGCACCACCGCCGAGCAGAAGATGATCGTGCTCGACATCCCCGAGGACCGGGTCGAGTCCCTGGTGGCCGGCCTGGAGGCACTGGACCTGCGGGTCACCCCCTCGCCGTTCCGCCGCGGCACCATGGCCTGCACCGGCATCGAGTACTGCAAGCTCGCCATCGTCGAGACCAAGGAGCGCGGCCGCACCCTCATCGACGAGCTGGAGCAGCGGCTGCCCGAGTTCGCCGAGCCGCTGACCATCAACATCAACGGCTGCCCGAACGCCTGCGCCCGCATCCAGGTCGCGGACATCGGTCTCAAGGGCCAGCTGGTGACGGACGAGCACGGCGACCAGGTCGAGGGCTACCAGGTGCACCTGGGCGGCGCGCTCGGACTGGAGGCCGGCTTCGGCCGCAAGGTCCGCGGCCTCAAGGTCACCAAGGACGGCCTGCCCGACTACGTCGAGCGCGTCCTGACCCGGTACCAGGAGAACCGCACCGAGGGCGAGCGCTTCGCCCAGTGGGCGGCCCGGGCCAGCGAGGAGCAGCTGTCGTGAGTGAGCGGAGCGAGCGAACCATTAACAGGTGCGCGTTTCGCGAAGCGACCGCCGAGCGCAGCGAGGTGGGCGCATGAGCGAGCGTGCCGCCCCCTTCTTCTGCCCGTACTGCGGGGACGAGGACCTGCGTCCGTCCGAGGCCGGGCACGGCGCCTGGGAATGCCACGGATGCCGCCGGGCCTTCCAGTTGAAGTTCCTCGGCCTGCTGTCACCGAGCAATGGGGGTAACCGGAGTGACCGGCACGACGACTGACTTCGAGGAGCTGGCCACCAGGGCCGGCCGCGAGCTGGAGGAGGCCGAGCCGCAGGAGATCCTGCGCTGGGCCGCCGACACCTTCGGGAAGCGCTTCTGCGTCACCTCCTCGATGGAGGACGCGGTCGTCGCCCACCTGGCCTCCTCGGTGTTCCCCGGGGTGGACGTGGTGTTCCTGGACACCGGCTACCACTTCGCGGAGACCATCGGCACCCGGGACGCGGTCGCCGCGACCATGCCGGTCAACGTCATCACGCTCACCCCGGCGCTGACCGTGGCCGAGCAGGACGCCCGGTACGGGCCGGAGCTGCACGACCGCGACCCGGACCAGTGCTGCGCGCTGCGGAAGGTCGAGCCGCTGAACCGCGGCCTCGGCGGCTACGACGCCTGGGCCACCGGACTGCGCCGCGACGAGTCGCCGACCCGCGCGAACACCCCGGTGGTCTCCTGGGACCCCCGGCGCGGCAAGGTCAAGATCGCCCCGATCGCCCGCTGGACGCAGGAGGACGTGGACGCCTACGTCAACGCCAACGGCGTGCTGCTCAACCCGCTGCTGTGGGAGGGCTACACCTCGATCGGCTGCTCGCCGCTCTCCTGCACCCGCAAGCCGGGCGAGGGCGAGGACGCCAGGGCGGGCCGCTGGTCCGGCTCCGGCAAGACCGAGTGCGGCATCCACCTCTAGACCCGGCACCGAGCAGCACCCCGCAGAATCCCGCAGACCCACCGTCGACCCCCGTTCTAAGGACTTCCACCGTGACCACAGCCGACACCTCGGCCGCCGCCGGAGCCGCAGAGGCGGCCCCCGCGGCCGGCCCCTGCGAGCGCGGCGCCACCGTGTGGCTGACCGGGCTCCCGAGCGCGGGCAAGACCACGCTCGCCTTCGCCCTGGCCGACCGGCTGCGCGCCGAGGGCCACAAGGTCGAGGTCCTGGACGGCGACGAGATCCGCGAGTTCCTCTCCAAGGGCCTCGGCTTCAGCCGCGAGGACCGCCACACCAACGTCACCCGGATCGGCTTCGTCGCCGAGAAGCTCGCCGCCAACGGCGTCAAGGTGCTCGCCCCGGTGATCGCCCCGTTCGCGGACTCCCGCGCGGCGGTCCGCGAGCGGCACACCGCCAACGGCACCGCGTTCCTGGAGATCCACGTCGCCACCCCGGTCGAGCTCTGCGCCGAGCGCGACGTCAAGGGGCTGTACGCGAAGCAGGCGGCCGGCGAGATCTCCGGCCTGACCGGTGTCGACGACCCGTACGAGGCTCCGGAGAACCCGGAGCTGCGGCTGCAGACCCAGGGGCGCGAGGTGGCCGACTCCGCCGCCGAACTGCACGTCTTCCTGACCGAGAGGGGCCTGGCATGACCACCGCGACGGACAGCCTGCTCCGTACTGACGACCCCGACCGGAATTCAGGGGGGCCTTTCACGCTGTCCCACCTGGACGCGCTGGAGGCCGAGTCGGTGCACATCTTCCGCGAGGTCGCGGGGGAGTTCGAGCGCCCGGTGATCCTGTTCTCCGGCGGCAAGGACTCCATCGTCATGCTGCACCTGGCGCTCAAGGCCTTCCGGCCGGCCGCGATCCCGTTCTCGCTGCTGCACGTCGACACCGGCCACAACTTCCCCGAGGTCATCGACTACCGGGACCGCGTGGCGGCCGAGCACAACCTGCGGCTGCACGTCGCCTCGGTGCAGGACTTCATCGACCGGGGCGTGCTGCGCGAGCGCCCGGACGGCACCCGCAACCCGCTGCAGACCGTCCCCCTGCTCGACGCCATCGAGAAGGGCCGCTTCGACGCCGTCTTCGGCGGCGGCCGCCGCGACGAGGAGAAGGCCCGCGCCAAGGAGCGCGTCTTCTCGCTCCGGGACGAGTTCGGCGCCTGGGACCCGCGCCGCCAGCGCCCCGAGCTGTGGTCGCTCTACAACGGCCGGCACGCCGTCGGCGAGCACGTGCGCGTCTTCCCGCTCTCCAACTGGACCGAGCTGGACGTCTGGCAGTACATCGAGCGCGAGTCCATCGAACTCCCCGAGATCTACTACGCCCACGAGCGCGACGTCTTCGCCCGCGGCGGCATGTGGCTGACCGCCGGCGAGTGGGGCGGGCCCAGGGACGACGAGCCGGTCGAGCGGCGGCTGATCCGCTACCGCACCGTCGGCGACATGTCCTGCACCGGCGCCGTCGACTCCGACGCCGCCACCATCCGGGCCGTCATCACCGAGATCGCCGCCAGCCGCCTCACCGAGCGCGGCGCCACCCGGGCCGACGACAAGCTCTCCGAGGCCGCGATGGAAGACCGCAAGCGCGAGGGATACTTCTAATGAGCACCACCCCGACCGGCACGACCCAGACCGGCACCGCCACCTCGCTGCTGCGCTTCGCCACCGCCGGCTCCGTCGACGACGGGAAGTCCACCCTGGTCGGTCGGCTGCTGCACGACTCCAAGTCGGTGCTCGCCGACCAGTTGGAGGCCGTCGAGCGGGTCTCCCTCAGCCGCGGCCAGGAGACGCCCGACCTGGCGCTGCTCACCGACGGCCTGCGCGCCGAGCGCGAGCAGGGCATCACCATCGACGTCGCCTACCGCTACTTCGCCACCCCCCGGCGGCGGTTCATCCTCGCCGACACCCCCGGGCACGTGCAGTACACCCGGAACATGGTGACCGGCGCCTCCACCGCCGAGCTGGCCGTCGTCCTGGTCGACGCCCGCAACGGCGTGGTCGAGCAGACCCGCCGGCACGCCGCCGTCGCCGCCCTGCTGCGGGTGCCGCACGTCGTGCTGGCCGTCAACAAGATGGACCTGGTCGACTACGCGGAGCCGGTCTTCGCCGCCATCGCCGCCGAGTTCACCGCCTACGCGGCCTCGCTCGGCATCGGGGACGTGCTCGCCGTCCCGATCTCCGCACTCGCCGGGGACAACGTCGTCGAACCCTCCGCGCACATGGACTGGTACGGCGGCCCGACCCTGCTGGAGCACCTGGAGACGGTCCCGGTCGGCAGCGACCCGAGCGCCGAACCGACCCGATTCCCGGTCCAGTACGTGATCCGCCCGCAGACCGAGGAGCACCCGGACTACCGCGGCTACGCGGGCCAGCTGGCCTCCGGCGTGCTGCGGGTCGGCGACCCGGTCACCGTGCTGCCCTCCGGCCACACCACCACCGTCACCGGTATCGACGTGCTCGGCCGCGCCACGGACATCGCCTGGACCCCCCAGTCGGTCACCGTGCGGCTGGCCGACGACATCGACATCTCCCGCGGCGACCTCATCGCGGCCGGCCCGGCCCCCGTCCCCACCAAGGACATCGAGGCCACCGTCAGCCACCTCAACGAGCGTCCGCTGCGGGCCGGCGACAAGGTGCTGCTCAAGCACACCACCCGCACCGTCCGGGCGCTGGTCAAGGAGATCGGCTACCGGATCGACATCGACACGCTGGAGCGGCGCTCCGGCGCCGACGGCCTGAACGTCAACGACATCGGCCATGTGGTGCTGCGCACCGCCGAGCCGCTGGCGCTCGACGACTACACCGCCAACCGCCGGACCGGATCGTTCCTGCTGATCGACCCGGCCGACGGCACCACCCTCACCGCCGGCATGGCGGGCGAGGCCTTCGGAACCGCCGGCAGCACCGGCACCGACGACAGCGAACCCGACGAGGAGGACTGGGTCTGATGCCCAGCGAGGCGTTCTCGGGCATGGACAAGGAAGGCGGCCGCATCGGCAGCGGCGTCCTCGGCAGCGGCCAGGGCGGCCTGACGCGATGTGCGGGCCGACAGGGCTGAGAAGCGCCCTGTCACCGGGCCGACTGCCCCGACCGCAGGCCGGCCCGGCTTGCCCGGCACCCCGCACGGTGCCGCAAGCACAACCTTGACCGAACTTCCGCCCCGAGACCGCTTCCTGACGGTCCGTCCGCGAACAGGACTCACCATGGCACCGAACCAGGCACTGTCGCACGGCCACGACCCGCATCCGAGCACTCGCCCCCTCGCCGGCCGGATCAGACGCTCCGCCGTGGCCGCCGTGGCCGGCCTCACCGCCGTCACGCTGCTCTCCGCGTGCAGCTACGGCGCCAAGAACGACGACAAGAAGACCAACACCGCGGCCCCCGCCGGTGATTCCGCCTCCACCGGAACCGCGGCCAAGCTCTCCGCCGACACCGTGCGGATCGGCTACTTCGCCAACCTCACCCACGGCACCCCGCTGGTCGGCCTCCAGGACGGCATATTCCAGAAGGAGCTGGGCTCCACCCAGATCAAGACCCAGGTCTTCAACGCGGGCCCGGCCGAGATCGAGGCGCTCAACGCCGGCTCCATCGACATCGGCTGGATCGGCCCCTCCCCGGCGATCAACGGCTTCACCAAGTCCGAGGGCAAGTCGCTGAAGATCATCGGCGGTTCGGCCTCCGGCGGGGTCAAGCTGGTGGCCAACCCGGACAAGATCACCTCGCTGGACGACCTCAAGGGCAAGAAGATCGCCACCCCGCAGCTGGGCAACACCCAGGACGTGGCGCTGCTCAACTACCTGGCCGGCAAGGGCTTCAAGGTCGACGCCCAGTCCGGCGCCGGCGACGTCAGCGTGGTCCGCTCCGACAACAAGGTCACCCCGGACGCCTACAAGCAGGGCTCCATCGACGCCGCCTGGGTGCCCGAGCCGACCGCCTCCAAGCTGGTCACCCTCGGGGCGAAGGTCCTCCTCAACGAGAAGGACATCTGGCCGGACCGGAAGTTCGTGATCACCAACATCATCGTCTCGCAGAAGTTCCTCTCCGAGCACGCCGATGTGGTCGAGGCCGTCCTGCGCGGCTCGGTGAGCACCAACGCCTACATCAAGGCCAACCCGGACAAGGCCAAGGCCACCGCCAACGAGGCGATCAAGAAGGAGGCCGGCAACGCCCTGGAGCCCGCCATCCTCGACCCGGCCTGGGCCGACATCGACTTCCTGGACGACCCGCTGGCCTCCACCCTGCAGACCGAGGCGGACAACGCGGTCACCGCGGGTCTGCTCAAGAAGCCGAACCTGAACGGCATCTACGACCTCACCCTGCTCAACAAGGTGCTGAAGGAGAAGGGGCAGAGCCCCGTCGCGGACGCCGGCCTCGGCGCCAAGTAGCGCCCGCCGTACCGCAGTACCGCTCCCGAACCCCGAGGTCCGGCCCCCGCCCGTCCGTCCGTTGCCCGCTCGATGCCCCGAGCACGGCCGGGCGGGGCCCGGACCCCGGCCCCGCTCCCTCGTCGCCAGATGCCAGACCAACCACGCAGGAGGTGCCCGGAATGAGCCCGGCACTGACCACCTCGAACGACGCCAACGGCGTCGGCACCCTCGACGGTGCCCCCGCCGTCCGGATCTCGCACGTGCACAAGACCTTCGGCCGCCCCGGCGCGCAGACCCACGTCCTGGACGACATCACCCTCGACGTCGCCCCCGGCGAGTTCGTCACGCTGCTCGGCGCCTCGGGCTGCGGCAAGTCCACCCTGCTCAACCTGGTCGCCGGCCTCGACAAGCCCACCGCGGGCAGCATCGAGGTCCCCGGCGGACGCCCCGCGCTGATGTTCCAGGAGCACGCGCTCTTCCCCTGGCTCACCGCCGGCAAGAACATCGAACTCGCCCTCAAGCTCGCCGGCACGGCCCGCGCCGAACGCCGCCCCGAGGCCGAGCGCCTGCTCGAACTCGTCCGGCTCCAGGGCTCCTACGGCAAGCGGGTGCACGAGCTGTCCGGCGGCATGCGCCAGCGCGTCGCGATGGCCCGCGCTCTCGCCCAGGGCAGCCAGGTGCTGCTCATGGACGAGCCGTTCGCCGCCCTCGACGCCATCACCCGCGACGTCCTGCACAACGAGATCACCCGGATCTGGGCCGAGCAGAAGCTGTCGGTCCTCTTCGTCACCCACAACGTGCGGGAGGCCGTCCGGCTCGCCCAGCGCGTGGTGCTGCTCTCCTCCCGCCCCGGGCGGGTCGCCCGGGAGTGGACGATCGACCTCCCGCAGCCCCGCCGGATCGAGTCCACCGGCGTGGCGGACCTGTCCATCGAGATCACCGAAGAACTGCGTGGGGAGATCCGCCGCCATGGCCAGCACTGACATCACCACCAAGGCCGGGCCGGGCCCCGGCGGTACCGTCGCCGACTTCGCCGGCGTCGAGGCCGGGCTGGACGCCCTGGACGCGGTCGTCACCCAGCGCAGCTCCACCGCCGAGACGCTGCGGCAGAAGGTCCTGCCGCCGCTGCTCGGCGTCCTCCTGGTGCTGGCCCTCTGGCAGGGCGCCTACAGCATGCACATCACCTCCGCGTACAAGCTCCCCAGCCCGCTGGACGTCTGGCGGGCCGCCGAGGACCTCTGGTACCAGGGCACGCTGTTCTCGATCATCTGGACCAGCGTCTGGCGCGGCCTGTCCGGCTTCGTGGTCGCACTCCTCATCGGCACCCCGATCGGCCTGCTCGTCTCCCGGGTCAGGCCGGTGCGCGCCGCGGTCGGCCCGGTCCTCTCCGGCCTCCAGTCGCTGCCCTCGGTCGCCTGGGTGCCGGCCGCCGTCATCTGGCTCGGCATCAACGACTCGATGATGTACGCCGTCATCCTGCTCGGCGCCGTCCCCTCGATCGCCAACGGCCTGGTCGCCGGCATCGACCAGGTGCCGCCGCTGTTCCTGCGGGCCGGCCGCACCATCGGCGCCACCGGCCTGGCCGGGGCCCGGCACATCCTGCTCCCCGCCGCGCTGCCCGGCTACCTCGCCGGACTCAAGCAGGGCTGGGCCTTCTCCTGGCGCTCGCTGATGGCCGCCGAACTCGTCGCCTCCTCCCCCGACCTGGGCCTCGGCCTCGGCCGGTTCCTGGAGAACCAGCGCGAGTTCTCCGACATGGCGGGCGTCCTGCTCGGCATCATCCTGATCCTGTTCGTCGGCATCGCCATCGAACTGCTGGTCTTCACCCCGGTCGAGCGCCGGGTCCTGCGCAACCGCGGCCTGCTGGCCGCCGTCAAGTGAGGCCCCCCGCATGACCGAACGACGGCTGTCCGCCGCCCCCGCCACCCCGGTGGCGGCGGGCAGCCCCGCCCTGCTGCTGATCGCCCACGGCAGCCGCGACCCCCGGCACGCCGCCGCGGTGGCCGCCCTGGTCTCGCTGCTGCACCGGCTGCGCCCCGGCCTCGAAGTGGCCACCGCCTACCTGGACCACTGCGCACCGCGCATCCCGCAGGTGGTGGACCGGCTCGACCGCGCCACGATCGCCGTCCCGCTGCTGCTCAACCGGGCCTTCCACGCCAAGCACGACATCCCCGCCGCCCTCCGCACGGCCGGCGCCGACCTGCCGCTCGCGGACGTGCTGGGGCCGTCGCCGCTGCTGCTCGCCGCACTCGACCGCCGGCTCACCGAGGCCGCGCCGGAACTCACCTCCCCCGCCGCCCGCGCCCGCACCGGTGTCGTCCTCGCCGCCGCCGGCTCCTCCGACCCGGCCGCCGACGCCGCCACCAGGGCGGTCGCCTCCGACTGGCGCCGCACCCGCGGCTGGGCCGCCGTCGAGGTCGCCTACGCCTCCGCCGGCGGACCCCGCGTCCCCGAGGCCGTCGCCGCCCTGCGCCGCGACCCGGCCGTCGAGCGGGTCGCCGTCTCCCCCTACCTGCTCGCCCCCGGCCGGCTCCCCGACCGCATCGCCGAGGCCGCCACCGAGGCCGCCGCCGACCACCTCGCCGCCGTCCTCGCCCCCACCCCCGACCTCGCCCGCCTCCTCCTCACCCGCTACGACGAGGCCCGCGTGGCGACCGGCACAGCGACCGGAGCCCCCCGGGCCCTCACGGCCTGAACGGGCCCCGGGCCCGGCCCCGACGGCAGTATCGTGAGGCCATGAGCGTCGCCCACGACCACTATCCCGAGCTCCATGACCTCATCGACCGGCTGGACCCGGAGCAGGCCGAGGAAGTTCGCCGCCACGCCCTCCGCCTGGTGGGCGAGGGCGAGGCTCCGCCACGCCATCGGCTGAGCTTCACCGGTATAGGAGTGAGTGCCAACCCCGACCTCGGTTCCGAGGCCAAGCGGATCATCCGGTCCGAGCTCCGGGGAGTCGACGAGTGATCCTGGTCGACACCGGCCCTCTGGTGGCCACCCTCGCCGCCACCGACTCCAACCACGTGCGGTGCACACGGTTCTTCGACAGCTACTCCGGCGAACTGCTGGTCACCCCGTATGTGGTCACCGAGGTGTGCTACCTCGTCGAACGTGACATGAGCAGCAAGGCCGAGGCCTCCTTCCTGCGGGCCGTCGCGGCCGGGGAGCTGCGTCAGACCGAGATCACCGACGCCGATCTCACCCGGATGGCCGAGCTCGTCGAGACCTACGCCGATTTCCCGCTCGGCGCAGCGGACGCTTCAGTGGTCGCCGTCGCCGAGCGGCTCGGCCTGACCGAGATCGCGACGCTGGACCGCCGGCATTTCAGCGTCGTCCGGCCTCGGCACATCGCCGCCTTCCGACTGCTGCCCGACTGAGGAAGCGGCGCCGTCGAATGAGGAAGCGGCGCCGTCGAACCCCGCTCGGGGGTCGACGGCCCACGGATGCCACCGTACTTCAGTGGCCCGCCGACCCCAGGTGGACCGTGACCAGGCCGGTGGTGATCAGGGCGAGGCCGGCGAAGGTGGTGGGGGACGGGACCTCGTGGCGGACGGTGAGGGCGGTCAGGACGGTTCCGACGGTGCCGATGCCGGTGAAGACGGCGTAGCCGGTGCCGACCGGGAGGTCCTGGAGGGCGCGGGAGAGCAGGTAGACCGCGCCGAGCATGAGGGCGAGACACAGTGCGCTCTGCGGGAGGCGGGTGAATCCTCGGGTCGGTTCGATCGACTGCGCCCAGGCGACCTCCACCACCCCGGCGAGCAGCAGCCAGAGCCACGGCACGGCGGTCAGCCCTCCCTCGGGATGCGGTGGCCGGCCAGCTTGCCGCCGAGTTCCCCGGCCCGGAGCACGGCACCGGCGAAGGAGTCGACGTGCTGGTCGCGGCGCCCGGCGAGGGCGGGGTCGACCAGGGAGTTGACCAGTTCGGCGGCGACGACCTCGCCGTCCGCCACGGCGTAGTGGCCGTTGAAGAAGTCGAGCAGGTAGCGGCCGTGGTGGTCGAAGGGTTCGCGCGGGGTGCCGGGGCCGTAGGCGCCGCCGCGGCCGGCGACGACCACGAGCTTGCGGGGTGCGAGGACCATCTTGGGGAAGGTGACCTGGTCGATCCAGGCCTTGAGCGCGGCGGGGACGCCGAAGTTGTACATGGGTGCGCCGATCAGCACGACGTCGGCCGCGACCAGTTCATCGAGCAGGGGGCGGACGACCGCCCACGCCTCGCGCTCCTCCTCGGTGCGGACGGCCTCCTCGTAGCGCTCGATGTCGGTGATGCCTTCGCCCAGCAGGGTGTCGCAGATCCGGGTCCAGCCCTCGCGGATCGGCGGGACGGGGTCGGCGGCGAGGTCGCGGTGGGTGACCTCGCCGCCGCCGGCATCGCGCCAGGCGCCGACGAAGGCCGCGCCGAGGCGGCGGGAGAAGGAATCGCTGCGCGCGCTGCTGTCGAGGTGCAGGAGGTGGGACACGGTGAACCCCCGGGGCGGTCTGGGCGGGACGGTGGCGCCGACTTAAGCGGACATGGCGTCCACTTGTCGACGCACCCAACGATAAAGGGAAGCGGACAGTGTGTCCACTTCCCTTGGGCGTGCCTTCGTTCTACCGTTGCTCCCCATGACGACCGAGCTCCCCCTCGCCGACGGCCCGCCGCCCCGCGAACGGGCCGACGCCGCCCGCAACCGGGCCAAGGTGCTGGCCGCCGCCGAACGGCTCTTCGCGTCCGGCGACCCGGCCGCCGTCACCATGGACGACATCGCCCGGGCCGCCGGCATCGGCCGCGGCACGCTCTACCGCCGCTACCCCGACCGCGCCTCGATCGCCCGCGCCCTGCTCGACGAGCACGAACACGCCCTGCAGGAACGGCTGCTGCGCGGCGCCCCGCCGCTCGGCCCGGGCGAAACCGAGGAATCCGGTCCCGCCCCGGCCGAGCGGCTGGCCGCCTTCTACGCGGCGATGGTCGAGCTGCTGGAGACCCACGTCCACCTGGTGCTCGGCGCCGAGACCGGCGAGGCCCGCTACCGGACCGGCGCCCACGCCTTCTGGCGGCTGCACGTCGCCCACCTGGTGCGCGAGGCCGGCCGGCCGGACCCGGAGGTCCTGGCCGACCAGCTGCTCGCCCCGCTCGCCCCCGAGCTCTTCCGCCACCAGCGGGAGCGCGGCATCACCCCCGAGCGGATCGCCGCCGGCCTGGCCGTGCTGGCCCGCGGCGTGCTCGGGTAGTGCCGAAGGGCGGGATCAGGCGGGCGCGTGCCAGAGCTGGTTGGCGGTGTTGGCGAAGTCATAGATCTGCACCAGGGCGCCGTTGGCGGTGTCGTAGCCCCGGACGTCCAGGACGCGGCCGGACTGCGGGTTGACGATCGCGCCGTCGGGCCGGGTCCGCCACTGCTGCGCGCCGGTGCCGTTGCAGTCGTAGATCTGCACCGGCGTGCCGTTGCCGGTGCGTCCGCCCTGGACGTCCAGGCACTTGCCGACGGCGCGGATGGTGCCGTCGGAGGCGATCCGCCAGCTCTGGTTGACGTTGCCCAGGCAGTCCCACATCTGGATCGGGGTGCCGTTGCTGCTGGAACCGCCGCGCACGTCCAGGCACTTGTTCACGTAGCCGGTGATCTGACCGGTCGGCCCGGACAGGGGCGGGGGGCCGAACGTGATCCCCGCCTGCGAGATCGTCTCCATGCCGCCGCACAACGCGCGGCCGATGCCGTTGCCGGTCACCCACCCGTTGCTCATGGCCCCGGTCACGGTGATGACGCCGTTGGCGTCATAGCCGTAGCACATGGCACTGACCCGCCAGGTCTGCAGCGGGTCGATGCTCGTGCAGGTGCCGGTGGCGTCCCGCATGCCCTCGGTGAGGGTGCAGCCCGCCGGAACGGCGGCCTGCACGCCGGCGGGCGCGGACGACGCGGGCACTGCGGTCTCGGCGGCACCGGCAGCCGGGGCGGTGGTGAGCGCTGCGGCCCCGGCGAGCAGGGCGGTGGCGAACACGGCGAAGGTACGACGCACGGGAAAACTCCTGAGGGGTGAGGGTGTGGTGGCGCGGGAGGCTCGACCGACGGACCGGATCAGGCGGGGACGTGCCAGACCTGGTTGGCGGCGCCGTTGCAGTCCCAGATGCCGAGCTGGTTGCCGTTCTCCGTGGAGAAGCCCAGGTCGTCGAGGCAGCGGCCGGACACCGGGTTGAGGATCGAGCCGTCCGCGCGGACCTGCCACTGCTGGGCGCCGGTGCCGTTGCAGGTGTACAGCTGGACCTTGGTGCCGTTGGCCGTGCCCGCACCGGAGACGTCCAGGCACTTGTTGAAGGCCCGGACGGTGCCGTCCACGGCGATCTTCCACTGCTGGGCGTTGGTGCCGTTGCAGTCGTAGATCTGGACGGGGGTGCGGTCGGCGCTGCTGGCGCCCTTCACGTCCACGCACTTGCTCGCGTAGCCGGTGATCGGGCCGACCGGACCGGCGGGCTGGGTGGGGAGGCGGCCGGCGTAGACGACGCGCGGGAATTCCACGGTGTCGTTGATCCCGCAGGAGGCGACCGAGGTGCCGTCGCCGAACACCACGACGCCGCTGGTGGGCCGGGAGAACTGCACGGTGTGGTCGGCGTTCCAGTAACGACAGGTGGCACTGACGTACCAGCCCTGGAGCGGGTCGCTGCCGCTGCAGACGCCGTAGGCGTTCCAGCCGCCGGTGTAGGCGTAGCAGTTCCCCGCGGCCGGGGCGGCGGTGGCGGGCGAGGCGAGGGTGGCGGCGGCGCCCAGCAGGGCGGCGCTGCTGAGGAGCGCGGCGGTACGACGCATCGGGAAGATCCTTCCGAGGACGATGAACCGGTCGACCCGCTGTCCAGGAACCGTGATGACGGTGTACCGGTTGTGCGGGCCGCGTGAAGCCTCGGGGTGATGTGCGGCCACGGTCAACATGAGGGGGAGATGATCACGCCAATGGTCCGTCCACGGACGGGCACCGGTACGAACGGATGCGCGAGAACGCCCGCAGGCCGGGGCACCGGACGATCCGTCCGGAAACCACCGGCCCGCGCCGGCACCTCGGAGGCGCATGCGAACGGCCCGGCTCCCCCTCGAAGGGGAGCCGGGCCGTCGGGAGCCGGGTCGGTCAGTCGCCCTGGCGGCGCTGGCGGCCGGTGCCGTAGTTGGAGCCGGACTTGGAGCCGCTGCCCGGCTTCGCCCGCCCGGAGGCGCGGCCGATGAAGCCGGCCGCCTGGCGCGACGCGCCGCCACCCTGCCCGCCGCCCGCGGCGCCGGTGCGCTGCTTGGGGCGGGGCCGGCGCGGGTTGCCGTTCATGTCGACGT
>NZ_JZWY01000151.1:0-319 GCF_000966955.1 Streptomyces sp. NRRL S-495 | reverse complement strand
GCTTGGGGCGGGGCCGGCGCGGGTTGCCGTTCATGTCGACGTCGGTCGGCAACCCGGAGCGCTTGCCGGAGCGTCGGCGCGGGGAGGAGTTCTTCCCGGCGCTCCCGCCCTCCCCGTCGGCCTGGGCCGGCGCGGCCGGGGCGGGCACGGCCACGGTGATCGGCACGCCGCTCGGGGTGCGGGCACCGGTGATCCGGGTGAGCTCGACGTCGCCCGGGCGGATCTTCGTGGTGGTGGGACGGATCCCGGCCACCGTCATCAGCCGGCTGACCTCGCGCCGCTGGTCCGGCAGGACGAGCGTGACGACGGTGCCGGACTC
>NZ_JZWY01000150.1:0-1295 GCF_000966955.1 Streptomyces sp. NRRL S-495 | reverse complement strand
GTGGCCGTCGCGGAACTGGTCGAGCACCCGGTTGCGCTGCGGCTGGGACTTGCCGCCGTGCAGGGCGGCGGCCTTCACACCGTTGGCCAGCAGCTGCTTGGCGAGCCGGTCCGCGCCGTGCTTGGTGTGCACGAACATGATCACGCGCCCCTCGCGGGAGGCGATGTGGGCGGTGGTGGACGCCTTGTCCGCCGGATCCAGCTGGAGCAGGTGGTGGTCCATGGTGGTGACCGCGCCGGCCGAGGGGTCCACGGAGTGGGTCACCGGGTCGGTCAGGAAGCGCTTGACCAGTCGGTCGACGTTGCGGTCCAGGGTGGCGGAGAAGAGCATCCGCTGCCCGCCCTCGGCGACCTGCTCCAGCAGCTTGGTGACCTGCGGCAGGAAGCCCATGTCGGCCATCTGGTCGGCCTCGTCGAGCACGGTGATCGCGACATCGGAGAGGTTGACGTCACCGCGACCGATCAGGTCGTCCAGTCGGCCGGGGGTGGCGACCAGGACCTCGGCGCCGCGGCGCACCGCGTTGGCCTGCCGGGTGATCGACATACCGCCGACGACGGTGGCGATCCGCAGGTTGACGGCGGTGGCGTACGGGGTGAGGGCCTCGGTGACCTGCTGGGCCAGCTCGCGGGTGGGCGTCAGCACCAGCGCCAGCGGGTGGCGGGCGTCGGCCCGGCGGCCGGCGGTGCGCGCGAGCAGCGACAGGCCGAAGGCGAGGGTCTTGCCGGAGCCGGTGCGGCCGCGGCCGAGCACGTCGCGCCCGGCGATCGAGTCGGGGAGGGTGGCGGCCTGGATCGGGAACGGCTCGGTGACGCCCTGGCGGGTCAGCGCGCTCAGGAGGCCCTTGGGGAGCTCCAGCTCGGCGAAGCTCGCCGCCGGCGGACGGGCCGGGGTGCCCTCGACCACGGTGAAGTCGGCGGGCTCGGCGACCCGGGGGGCGTTCCGGCGCGGGGGCCGGGAGGAGGCGCCGGTGCGCGGGGCGCCGCCGGTGCGCGGGGCGCCGGTGCGGGGCTTGCGGGAACGGCCGCCGTCGCGGTGCGGCTGGGCAGGGGTGGTCACAGGATCTCCATCCAGAGCGTGACAGCCCCGGGTAAGGGGCTGGTCCGGCCGTCGGAAAGGAGTTCGCCGCCCCGGCCGTTCGGCGGCATGAGCGAGGGCCCGCACCGTGCGGTGCGGGCCCTCGCTACGCGAAATCGCGCGTCAGCGGAGGCTGACGTCAGCCGATGACGCGGATGTTCTCGGCCTGCGGGCCCTTCTGGCCCTGGGTGACGTCGAACTCGACCTTCTGGCCCTCGAGC
>NZ_JZWY01000149.1:0-2618 GCF_000966955.1 Streptomyces sp. NRRL S-495 | reverse complement strand
CTTCTGGCCCTGGGTGACGTCGAACTCGACCTTCTGGCCCTCGAGCAGCTCACGGAAACCCTGAGCCGTGATGTTCGAGTAGTGGGCGAACACGTCCGGGCCGCCAGTCTCCTGCTCGATGAAGCCGAAGCCCTTTTCGCTGTTGAACCACTTCACGGTGCCGGTAGCCATAACCGTCTCCTCTAACTGGGGCATCGGAGCCCACACCTCGTGGACCCCAAGTAGCCGCGATCCCCATCCGGAGGCTGAAACACCGGACAAAACAAATGCGCCTGTTGGTTGGTACCAGCAGGCGCACACATACGTTCATGGGAACCAAAACTGCAACTGATACGACTCTAGCACGTCCGCACCCCGATTGACCGGGGAGTTTCTGCCACACAGATCACGTTTGCCGGATCGGCGGAACGGGCAAACGGCGCCCGCCATGAGGCGGGCGCCGTCCGTGTCGCTACCGGCAGGTGCGGGCGGTCAGCGCCGCCCGGCCGACTCCGGCAGACCGTGGGCGCTGTGCGCGCCCGCCGCCGGACCGGCCTCGCCGTGGCCACCGGTGGCGTCGGCACCGTGGCCGGGCCACCAGGCGGCCTTGCCGACCAGCGCGGTGAGCGCCGGCGTGAAGAACATCGCCATCACGAAGGCCGCCAGGGCGATGCCGAAGGCCATGCCGAAGCCGAACTCCAGCATGAAGATGTTGCCCGCGAGCATGAAGGTCGCGAACGACACCGCCAGGATGAAGCCGGCCGCCGCGACGGTCGGGCCACCGTGGCGCACCGCCTCGCGGGCCGCCTCGCGCGGGCTGCGGCCCGCGCGGGCCTCCTCGCGCAGTCGGGCGATGATCAGGATGTTGTAGTCGGTACCGATCGCCACCACGAAGAGGTAGATGAGGATCGGCAGCATGAACATCATGCCGTGCTCGCCCTTGATGTTCTGGAACAGCAGGGTCGAGGAGCCGAGGGTCGCGGTGAAGCCGAGGCCCACCGAGGCCATCAGGTACCAGGGGGCGACCACGCTGCGCAGCTGGAGGGCCAGGATCAGCAGGATCAGCAGACCCGCGATCGGGAACACCAGCTTGTAGTCGTGGGACATCGCCAGGTTGATGTCCTTGTAGATCGCGGTGATGCCGCCGACCTTGGCCTCGGTGCCGGACGGCGCCTCGGCGTGGGCGACCTTGCGCAGGTCGGTGACCGTGTCGATCGCGTCGTTGCTGGACGGCTCGTGCTTGAGCAGAACGGTGAAGTCCGCCGTCGCACCGTCCTTGCTGAGCTGCGGCGTCGCGGGGGCCTCGGCAACACCGGGGACGGCGCCGAGCTTGGCGGCGTAGCCACTGAAGGCACCCTGGTCGAGCTTGGCCCCGCCGTCGGCCGTCAGGTAGACGTGCGTCGGGTCCGCGGCACCGGCCGAGAAGCCGTTGACCAGCTTGTCCTGGACGACCATCGACTCCGCGGTCTTGGGCATGGAGCTGCCCGCGAGGTCGAAGGTGCCGTTGTAACCGAGGGCACCGGCGGTCAGGGCCAGCAGCACACCGCCGGAGGCGACGGCCACCAGGGCCGGCCTCTTCTCGACGACGCGGCCGAGGGCGGCGAACCGGGCGTCGCTCGGCTCGCGCATCCACTTCTTGCCGGGCCAGAACACCCCGCGGGCCGGGATGACCGTGAGCACGGCCGGGGCCAGGGTGAGCGAGGCGAAGGCGGTGACGACGACCGCGATGGCCAGCGCCGGGCCGAGCGCCTTGAACATGCCGAGGCTGGAGAGGATCAGCACCGCGAAGGCCACGGTGACCGCGCCGGCCGCGGAGGCGATCGCCTCGCCGACCCGGGAGACGGCGTTGGCCACGGCCTCCTGCCGGGTGTCGCCCGCCCGCAGCCGCTCGCGGTAACGGAAGGCGAGGAACAGGAAGTAGTCGGTGCCGACACCGAGCACGACGACGATCAGGATCGCCGACAGCACCGGGGTGGACTTCAGGTCGAACGCCTTGGTCGCGTAGGCGATCAGGCCGTTCGCGGTGGGCATCGCGATCACCAGCGAGAGCAGCACCGGCAGGAGGCCGGCCAGCACGCTGCGGAAGATCAGGCCGACGATGATCGCGACCAGGACGACACTGCTGATGCCGATGACGGCGTCGGCCGCGCCGGAGGACTCCTGCTGGTCCAGCTGCTGGGCGGCCTGGCCGCCGAGCTGGTACTTCAGGTCGGTGCCCTCGGCGAGCTTCTTGCCCTCGTCACGGACCGTCTTGGCGACCTCGCCGAACTTCTCCGAGTTCTGGGTGGTCTTGTCGATGGCGATCGGCGCCAGGGCGTACTTGCCGTCCTTGGAGGTCGTCTGGTCGCTGACCGGGACGATCTGCTCGACGTGCTCGATCTTCTTGTCGGTGAGGCCCTGGACGATCTTCGCCACGGCGGCCTTGTCGGCGGCCGTCAGCGGGGCACCGTCGTTGCGCTCGAACAGGGCGAGCGCGGAGGGCGTGAAGTTCGCCGGGAACGCCTTCTCCTGCAACTGCGCGGCCTGGATGGACTCGTAGTGCTTGGGGAGGAATGCGGCCTCGTCGGTCTGGGCCGTGATCTTCGGGGCCGAGACGGCGATGGCGATCATCGCGACGACCCACGCCGCGATCACCCACC
>NZ_JZWY01000148.1:0-11285 GCF_000966955.1 Streptomyces sp. NRRL S-495 | reverse complement strand
CCGCGATCACCCACCAGGCGCGACGGACGACAAAATGTCCTAGTCGGTGGAACATGCTCGTGATGCCTCCTGGGCATGGTTCACCGCAGCCCTCGGGGGACGGGACGTCGGGCGACGGATCGGATCGGCCCGACTTGTGCGGGGCACAGGTCTAGCCGGTCGGCAGGTAAGTACTCAGAGAGGCTCATCCTACGGTCACTTGCTAGCCGACCGGCAAGCAGTTTTCCCCGTGACCCCGTTGCCGCAGTGCGACCCCCTCGGGGGCGCCACGAAGTGCCCCCGAGCCATTTTCGCGTGCGGAGGACCGGTTTGACCTCGTACTCGGGGTGGAGACGGCTCCCCCTCAGGGTGGAGCTTGCCCCCCTGACCCCAGGAGGAGATATCAGGGTTGCCTGGTAGGGAAAACCCCACCCCGTCCCCCAGGAAGACCACAGGGAGCACTCCCCCGCCAGCCGGATACCCCGTCAGCACCCGCTTCCCTACTGTCGATCACGACGCCGGACCGCACCCGGCGCCGCACTCCGGCGGCCGACCACCGCCGTACACCCGGCCCGCGCCCGCCACCGGCGCCGGCCGCTCTTCCAGGGGGAACCGTGAACACCAAGCCCGGCATGGCCGCCGCCATGGGCGCCTGGAGCGCCCGGCACAGAAAGACCGCCGTCTTCGGCTGGCTGCTGTTCGTCGTCCTCGCCACCTTCCTCGGCGGCCTGCACGGCAGCACCCAGGTCGACGAGGCCGAGGCCATGCCCGGCCAGGTCTCCCGGGCCGCCGAGATCCTCGACCGGGCCGGACTCAAGTCCCCCTCCACCGAGACCGTCCTGATCCAGAGCACCGACCGGACCGCCGACGCCCCCGCCTTCCGCGCCGTCGTCGACCAGGTGATCGCCGGGGTCAACGGCACCGGCAAGGCCGGCGACGTCCGCTCCCCCTACGACACCAAGGCGGTCTCCGCCGACGGCCGCTCCGCGCTCGTCCAGCTCACCGTGAAGGGCGACCACGAGGAGGCCACCGCCAACGTCGGCGCCGTGGTCGACGCCGTCGCCGCCGTCCAGAAGCAGCACCCCGACCTCACCGTGGTGGAACTCGGCGACGCCAGCTCCGGCAAGTGGATGGACGAGCAGTTCGCCGACGACTTCGCCCGCGCCGAGTGGACGGCCGTCCCGCTCGCCCTCGGCATCCTGCTGGTCGCCTTCGGCGCGCTGGTCGCCGCCGTCCTGCCCGTCCTGCTCGCGATCACCGCCTTCGTCGCGGCCGGCGGACTCGTCGCCCTCAGCAGCGGAATCCTGCACACCAGCAACAGCGCCAGCTCGGTGATGCTGCTGGTCGGCCTCGCCGTCGGCGTCGACTACTGCCTCTTCTACCTGCGCCGCGAACGCGAGGAGCGGGCCGCCGGGCGTGACCTCGACACCTCGCTGCGGATCGCCGCCGCCACCAGCGGCCGGGCCGTACTGGTCTCCGGCGTCACCGTGGTGATCGCGATGGCCGGCATGTTCCTCACCGGCATCGCCGAGTTCAAGGCCATGGCGTACGCCACCATCGTGGTCGTCGTCACCGCCGTGCTCGGCTCGCTCACCGTGCTGCCCGCACTGCTCTCGATGCTCGGCGACCGGGTCGACAAGGGCCGGGTGCCCTTCCTCCACCGGCTCCGCCGCCCCGACGCCGCCACCACCGGCGGCCGGTTCTGGAACGCCGTGCTCACCCCGGTGCTGCGCCGTCCGCTGGCCGCCGCCGCCCTGTCCGGCGCCGTCCTGATCGGCCTGGCCGCGCCGCTGCTCACCATGCACACCGCCAACCTGACCTTCCAGCAGCAGCTGCCGAAGGGCAACGAGCTGGTCGCCGTCTCGCAGAAGATCGAGGCGGCCTTCCCCGGCAGCCCCGCACCCGCCTCCGTGGTGATCAAGGCCACCGACATCGACTCCCCCGCGATGACCGCCGCGATCGCCGACCTCAAGGCCCGCGCCCTGGCCTCCGGCCGGATGCACGGACCGGTCGACGTCACCGTCCACCCCGAGCAGAACGTCGCCACCGTCGACATCCCGCTCAACGGCAGCGGCAACGACGCGGTCAGCAACGCCGCCCTGCGCACCCTGCGCGAGGACCTCGTGCCCGCCACCGTGCTCGCCGTGCCCGGCACCGAGGCCCCGGTCACCGGCCGCACCGCCGGCTCCTACGACTTCAACGCCAAGATGACCGGATCGATGCCGGTGGTCTTCGGCTTCGTGGTGGTCTTCGCCTTCCTGCTCATGCTCACCTCCTTCCGCTCGCTGGCCGTCGCCGGCACCGCCGTGGTGCTCAACCTGCTCTCGGTCGGCGCCGCGTACGGGATGCTGACGCTGGTCTTCCAGCACGGTGTCGGGGCCTCGCTGCTCGGCACCGAGGGCGTCGGCGCGGTCGAGTCCTGGGTGCCGCTGTTCCTCTTCGTGATCCTCTTCGGCCTCTCGATGGACTACCACGTCTTCGTGGTCTCCCGGATCAAGGAGGGCCGCGACCGGGGCCTGCCCACCCGGGCCGCGATCGCCCACGGCATCCGCTCCACGGCCGGGGTGGTCACCAGCGCGGCCGTGATCATGGTGGCGGTCTTCGCGGTCTTCGGCACCCTCTCCATGCAGGCCATGAAGCAGATGGGCGTCGGCCTCGCGGTCGCGGTGCTGATCGATGCGACGATCATCCGCGCGGTGCTGCTGCCCTCGGTGATGACCCTGCTCGACGAGCGCAACTGGTACCTGCCGCGCTGGCTCGCCTGGCTGCCCGACTTCTCCCACGGCGAGACCGTCCCGCCGCTCGGCGCCGGTGCCCCGCTCGCCCCGGCCGCCGCCACCGCCGAACCGCACGTCCCGCAGGCCCGGCACCGCCGGATCGGGGTCTGACCCTTCCCCTTCGGGGCCCCGGGCCCGCAGACCCCGGACGACCGCCGGGCCCCGCATCGCGCGGGGCCCGGCACCCGTTTGCCAGAATGATCGACCGTCCTCACCCGGCTGTCACGAAGGAAACCGACCCTCATGCTCCGCTTCGACGAGGGGCGGGCGCGGCTGCTGCTCGCCCGTGCCTGCGAGTCCGCCGGCCTGCCCGACCCCGCCGACGCCCGGCTGCTCGCCCTCGGCGAGAACGCCGTCTTCGACCTCGGCGACCCGGCCGTGGTCGCCAAGGTCGGCCGCGCGCCCGAACTGCACGACCGGGCCCGCCGTGAACTCGCCGTCGCCGACTGGCTGGCCGGCCACGGCGTCACGGCGTCCCGGTGGTCCGCCCCTACGACGCGGTGCCCGCCGGACCGCGGCTCGCCGACGGTCACCCGGTCACCTTCTGGCACCGGCTCGCCCCCGCCGAGCGGCCCGCCCGCCCGGTGGACCTCGCCCCGCTGCTGCACGCCGTGCACCGGCTGCCCGACCCGCCGTTCGCCCTCGGCCGCCGCGACCTGCTCGCCCCCGTCGAACGCTGGCTCGCCTCCGCCGAGGGCCATGTCGACCCGGCCGACGTCGACTTCCTGCGCGACCGCCGGGACTCCTTCACCGCCGCGGCGGACGAGCTCGTCCCGCACCTGCCGACCGGGGTGATCCACGGCGACGCGCTGCCGCGCAACGTCCACGTCGGTCCGGACGGGCCCGTCCTGCTCGACCTGGAGTTCGTCGCGCACGACCTGCGCGAGCACGACCTGGTGGTGCTCGCACTCAGCCACGACCGGTACGGCGTGCCGGACGAGGACTACCTGGAGTTCACCGGGGCGTACGGCTGGGACGTGCGCGAGTGGCCCGGCTTCGCGGTGCTGCGCGGGGCCAGGGAGACGGCCAGCGCCTCCTGGGTCGCCCAGCAGGCACCGGGCAACCCGGCGGCACTGGCCGAGTTCCGGCGCCGGGTGGACTCGCTGCGGACGGGCGCCACCGAGGTGCGCTGGTACCCGTTCTGACCACGCACCGGGCGGCCGTGCCGGCGGCCGCCCGTGAGCCGGTACGCCCGTACGCCCGTTCAGCGGTACGCCCGTTCAGCGGTACGCCCGTTCACCGGCAAGCCCTGCACTCCGCGCCATGGCCACCGCCGCCCTCGAACGCCTCGCCGCCCTGCACCGCGAGGGCTCCCTCGACGCGGCCGGGTTCACCGCCGCCAAGGCCCTGCTGCTGCTGCGGACCGGGCTCAGCGCAGGGGCCAGCGGGGGTCTATGACCGCCTCCGGGTCCTTGGCCCGGCGCAGCCACGCCTGGAGGTCCTCGGCCCAGGCCCGGTGCCAGTCGATCTGACGGGCGTGGAGTTCGGCCACCGGGACGTCCCCGACCTGGTCCGGGTAGCGCTCGGCGAGGGCGACCGCGACCCGGACGGCGGCGAGGGCGTCACTGCCCGCCTCGTGGGCGTCGGTCAGCTCGACGCCGTACACCTCGCAGACCCGCTGCAGGGTCCGGGAGCCCTTGCGGTACTTGTCCACCGCGCGGTCGATCACCAGCGCGTCGAGCACCGGCACGACCGGCCCGCCGAGCCGCTCGGCCAGCGCCGGCAGCCCGTGCCGACGCAGCTCGGCGTCGAGCATCGAGAGGTCGAACGGGGCGTTGAACGCCACCACCGCCCGCCCCTCGGCGAGCCGCGCGCACAGCGCGCCGGCTATCTCGTCCACCGCCTCCTTGGCGGGCCGCCCCTTGGCCCGCGCCAGGTCGTCCCCGATCCCGTGGATCGCCGCCGCCTCGGCGGGGATCGGCACCCCCGGGTCGAGCAGCCACCCGGTGGCATCCAGCCGGCGGTCCCCGACGGTGTCCACGAGGGCGGCCGTGACAATCCGGTCCACGGCCGGGTCGGTACCCGTGGTCTCCAGGTCGAAGCCGACCAGTGGCTGCTGCCACCAGCTCATAGGAATGCGTCCTTCCGTCCTCCACTCGAACAGCCCCTATCATCACCCGCCCCTCCGACAATCCGGCCCCTGGGTCCGTCCCCGGGCGCCCGGCGCGGGCCCCGGTCCCCCGGTCAGGCCGGGGCGAGGAGGGTGCGGCCGAGCCAGTCGGCGGCGTCCTGGGCACCGGGGAGGACGTAGAAGTAGCCGCCGCCGGTGGGGCGGAGGAAGCGGGCGAGGGGTTCGTCGATCAGGCGGGTCTGGACGGTCTCGAACTGGCGGGCGATGTCGCGCTGGTAGCAGCAGAAGGCGAGGCCGAGCTCGGGGACGCCGCCCGCGTCGAGACCGCGGTCGTAGTTGAAGGCGCGGCGCAGGATCCGGTCGGCGCGGGTGGCGTCGGTGCGGGGGTTGGCGAGCCGGATGTGGGAGTCGAGGGCGGTCACGGCGCCGTCCGGGTCCTGGGTGAAGTCGGGGGTGTCGCCCTCCTTGGTGCGGCCGAGCGGGGCGCCGTCGGACTTGCGGCGGCCGATGATCCGCTCCTGCTCGCGCAGGGGCAGTTCGTCCCACGGGACGACCAGGGTGCGGATGGCGCGGATCACCTGGTAGGTGCCGCCGACGGCCCAGGCCGGTCCGCCGGCGTCGGCGCCGACCCAGACCAGGGCGTCCATCTGCTGGGCCGAGCCGGTGTCGGGGTTCTGGATGCCGTCCTTGAAGCCGAGCAGGTTGCGGGCGGCGCCGGTGGGGCGGGCGCGGTTCTGGTAGCCGTCGAGCTGCCAGCGCGGGCTGAGCGACTTGCTGGTGGCGCGCAGCAGGTCGCGGATCGCGTGCTGGACGGTGTCCCGGCTGGTGGCGCAGACCTGGAGGGAGAGGTCGCCGTGGCACTCGGCGGGGCGCAGGCCGTCGTTGGGGAAGGCGCGCATCGCGGTGAGCCCGGCGGGGCGGGCGTCGGCGAGGCCGTAGCGGGCGTCGAAGAGGGAGGCGCCGACGCCGACGGTGACGGTGAGGTCGTCCGTGGGCAGAGCGGCGGGGCCGAGGGTGCCGCTGTCGGAGGGCGCGGCGCCGGGGCCGAGGTCGGGCGGGGTGCCGCCGTCGGTGAGGAAGCGGATCCGGTCGGTGAGGGTGCGCAGCAGGGCGGCCAGCGCGGCCCGGTCGTTGACGTGGACGTCGAGGGCGAGGAAGGTGCCGTAGCCGGGGGGCGGGTTGAGGATGCCGGCCTGGTGGACGCCGTGGAAGGGGATCCGCCCGGTGGTGGCGACGGGTGCGCCCGGGGCGGGGCCGCCGGCGCCGAGGGTGAGGGCCCCGACGGCGCCGGCGCCGAGCGCGGTGCGGACGAAGGTGCGGCGCGAGGTGCCGGGGGCGCCGGGCTCGGTCGTGTGCTGACTGGTCAACGGCGGGCCTTCCGGGGCGGCGGAGCACAAGGGGGAGGCGGGCCCGGAACCGGGCCGCTGATCATGGAATCGACGCTAGCAACGCCTACCCCGGCCCGCCTCCGCTCGCCGCCCGGAAGGGGGAGCCGCACGGGCCCTACCGGCGGAAGGCGAAGCCGCCCCGGACGAGGTGGAGGCCGGGGTCGGTCGGGGCCTGGCAAGCGGTGGCGGCCGGTGGGGCGGTCGGCTCCGCCGGGACGCCGCTCCAGCCGACCCGCAGCCGCCCCTGCTCGTCGTGGCGGAAGCCGAGGGCCACCTCGGGGTGCCAGTCGCTCGGGAACGGCGGCACCGGGTCGAGGCCCGGGCCGGCGGTGTAGGTCACCGAGTCGACGGTGCCGGTGAGGACGACGGTCCCGTCCCGCTCGGTCAGGCAGTCCACCCGGATCTCGGCCCGGGCGGTGAACTCCCGGTCGGTGCCCCGGTCGAAGACGTGCTGGATGGTGGCGTGCCCCCGGCTCCCGGTGGACGGGCGCCCGGTGGTGCGGGCGTCCACGCCCAGGGTGATCAGCTGGCTGGGCTCGGGGACCGGCCCGAACAGGTCGAGCCTGGCCCAGCCGTGCAGGCTCGCGCTCGACCGCTCGGTGCCCGAGAACGCCGGGGCGGATGCCGGAGCGGACGCCCCGGCAGCTGCCGTGGACGCCGGGGCGGCGGCGGCGAAGGTCGGGGTGGCGAGCACCAGGGCGCTCGCCGTCACGACGCCCAGCAGGAGTGTGCGCATGGTCGGACCTCGGTTCCTCGGAGGGTGGCCGGGCCGCTCCGGCCCGGTACTTCCAAGGTGCCGGTCGCGGTACCCGCGCCACTTCCGTCGCGAGAGGGACCGTCTCCCCCGCCCGGGGGAGACGGGGGTCAGGACGACGGGGGTCAGGACACCGGGCGGGAGTCCGCCCAGATGCCCTCGAACTCCTCGCGGTAGACCTCCAGCAGCCCGGCGTCCGTGCCGCCCGGCTCCTGGCCGGCGCCGCCGCGCAGCACCAGGGCGGGCGACTCCATGCCGCGGGCGCGCCGCAGGTACGGCTGGACGACGCCGAGGTCGCGGGTCTGCCGCCGGCCGCCGGGGGCCGTCGCTCCCGCCGGCGTGCCCTCGACCAGGTAGGCGGTGAACCTCGGGGTCTCGTCGAACACCCGGATCTCGAAGCCGCCCTGGTCGCGCAGCGCGGCGCGGACCCGGCGGACGTGCAGGATGTTCATCTGGATGGAGCGGCCCAGCTCGCCGCGTCCGAGCCCGAGTTCGCGCTCGCGGCGGCGGACGGCGCTGCTGGCCGGGTTGAGGAAGAGCAGCCGGACCCGGCAGCCCTCGGTGGCGAGCCGGACCAGCCGCTTGCCGGTGTAGTTCTGGCAGAGCATGCCGAGGCCGATGCCGAGCGCGTCGAGCCGCCGGGCGCCGTCGAGGAGGTCCTCGACCGGCAGGTCCCGCTGGAGCCGGACCCGGTCGGGGTGGACGGCGACGACGTCCGCGTACCGGCCGGCGACCAGGGACTCGACCACGTCCGCGGGCACGGCCCCGGTGCCGCCGTCGAGCAGGGCGAGCAGCCGGGCGGCGGCCCGTTCGGCCTGGGCGAGCACGGTCGGGGTGAGGACGCGGTTGCGGGAGACGACGTGCCGGGCGACCTCCAGCTCGTCGAGGGCCAGCTCGATCTCCCGTCGGTCGGCCAGGTAGGGCTCGAAGCAGGGCCAGTGCTGGACCATCAGTTCGCGCAGCTGCGGCAGGGTGAGGAAGACCAGCGGGTCGTCGTCGGCCGGGTCGAGCAGGTAGCCCTTGCGGCGGCTGACCTCGCGGACGGCGCCGGCCCGGTGCGCCCACTCCTCGCCGGCCGGCCCGGCCGCGGCGGTGACCCAGTCCTCGCCGTGGGCGGGCGCGTAGATCGGGTGCAGCACCTCGTCGACGAGCGAGCGGAGCCGCTGCTCGACCAGGTTGAGCCAGACGTAGGCGCGGCCGGAGAGCCTGACCCGCTGGTAGGCGTCCTCCCACTCGGCGCCGGACCAGGCGAGCGCGGGGACCTCCACCGGCCCACCCTGGGCGGGGACGAGCGAGCGCCCGCCGGTCAGGGCGGGGCGCATGACCACCGTCGGCGCCTCGCTGCGGGCGCCGCCACGGTCGGGGCCGCCGGGCCCACCGCCACGACCGCCGGCGGGGAACACCATGCGCACCTCACCTGGTTCCTGTCGTGAGCCGGCCGGGGCCGCTCGGAGCTGTCTGCCTGTCTGCCTGTCCGCCGTCCGACCGGTCGGACGCTCGGCGTACCGGGCGACCGGACGACCGGTCGGCGCACCGCCGACGCACCGCCGGTTCGCCGACGGTTCGCCTGATGGATCGCCATGAGTCCCGAACAGTCGGACGATCAAGGGTACTGCCCGCCGCGAACCGCCCGCAGCCGGTTGGGGCACGGCGGCGGCCGGGTCGCCGGGACACCCCAACCGTCTCACCCGCCCCGCCCACCACGAAAGCCCCTCGACGGAGCCGCAACGGCGCCACGGCCACTCGTGACGGCTCGTGACGACGCGCGCGGACACCCGTTCGGGCGAATACGGCACAAATGGACCCGCCGCCGGGGGAAGCGTCGGGGAGTATGCGGACTGTGCCGCCGTGTGCCGTGGGTCACGGTGCCCGAGCGGCGCATGCCCGGCCGCAAGGCCGGGAAGAGAGTGCCTCCGAGGTCCGGGCCCGACCATCGGACTCCACATCAGTTCTCCTTCTACGCAAGGAAGTTGAGGAACCATGCAGGTCTGGCCAGGGACCTCCTACCCCCTCGGTGCCACCTACGACGGGGCCGGCACCAACTTCGCCGTGTTCTCGGAGAGCGCCGACCGGATCGAGCTCTGCCTGCTCGACGAGGACGGTTCGGAGTCCTCCGTCGAACTGCGCGAGACCGACGCCTTCGTCCGGCACGCCTACCTCCCGGGCGTCCAGCCGGGCCAACGCTACGGATTCCGCGTCCACGGCCCCTACAACCCGGGCCTCGGCCAGCGGCACAACAGCGCCAAGCTGCTGCTGGACCCGTACGCCAAGGCGATGAGCGGGAACATCGACTGGGACGAGTCGGTCTACGGCTACCACTTCGGCGCCCCCGAGCGCCGCAACGACCTCGACTCGGCCCCGCACACCATGCACTCGGTGGTGATCAACCCGTACTTCGACTGGGGCACCGACCGGCCGCCCCGCACCGACTACCACCGCACGGTGCTCTACGAGGCCCATGTGAAGGGCCTGACCAAACTGCACCCGGGGATCCCCGAGGAGATCCGCGGCACCTACGCGGGCGTCGCCCACCCCGCCGTGATCGAGCACCTCGCCAAGCTCGGCGTCACCGCGATCGAGCTGATGCCGGTGCACCAGTTCGTCCGCGACCACCGGCTGCGGGACCTCGGGCTGGCCAACTACTGGGGCTACAACACCATCGGCTTCTTCGCCCCGCACTCCTCCTACTCCTCCACCGGCGACCGGGGCCAGCAGGTGCAGGAGTTCAAGTCGATGGTGAAGGCGCTGCACGCGGCCGGCATCGAGGTCATCCTCGACGTGGTCTACAACCACACCGCCGAGGGCAACCACCTGGGCCCGACGCTCTCCCTGCGCGGCCTCGACAACGTCTCCTACTACCGCCTCGCCCGGGACCAGCGGTTCTACGAGGACACCACCGGCACCGGCAACAGCCTGCTGATGCGCAGCCCGCACGTGCTCCAGCTGATCATGGACTCGCTGCGCTACTGGGTCACCGAGATGCACGTCGACGGCTTCCGCTTCGACCTCGCCGCCACCCTGGCCCGGCAGTTCCACGAGGTGGACCGGCTCTCCTCGTTCTTCGACCTGGTCCAGCAGGACCCGGTGGTCTCCCAGGCCAAGCTGATCGCCGAACCCTGGGACCTCGGCGAGGGCGGCTACCAGGTCGGCAACTTCCCGCCGCTGTGGACGGAGTGGAACGGCATGTACCGGGACACCGTCCGCGACCTGTGGCGCGGCGAGAACGCCACCCTCGCCGAGTTCGGATCCCGGCTCACCGGCTCCTCCGACCTCTACCAGGACGACGGCCGCCGCCCGATCGCCTCGATCAACTTCGTCACCTGCCACGACGGCTTCACCCTGCGCGACCTGGTCTCCTACAACGACAAGCACAACGAGGCCAACGGCGAGAACAACCGGGACGGCGAGTCCTTCAACCGCTCCTGGAACTGCGGGGTCGAGGGCCCCACCGAGGACCCTGGCACCGAGGAGCTGCGGGCCCGCCAGCAGCGCAACTTCCTCGCCACCCTGATGCTCTCCCAGGGCGTGCCGATGCTCTCCCACGGCGACGAGCTCGGCCGCACCCAGCACGGCAACAACAACACCTACTGCCAGGACAACCCGCTCAGCTGGGTGCACTGGCCGACCGGGGACGGACCGGACGCCCGGCTGCTGGAGTTCACCCAGGGCATGGTCTGGCTGCGCCGCGACCACCCGGTGTTCCGCCGCCGCCGCTTCTTCCACGGCCGCCCGGTCCCGGGGCGGCCCACCGGGGAGGGCGGCGGGGCCGGCGCGTACGAGGACCTCACCGACATCGCCTGGTTCACGCCCGCCGGGGAGGAGATGACCAAACGCAACTGGGGTGCCAGCTACGCCAAGTCGCTCACCGTCTTCCTCAACGGCTACGCCATCTCGGAGCCGGACCGGCGCGGCGGGCGGATCGTCGACGACTCCTTCCTGCTGATGTTCAACGCGCACTTCGAGCCGCTGGAGTTCACCGTGCCGGCCGGGCACGGGCAGGAGTGGCAGGTCGTGGTGGACACCGCGCAGTCCCGGCTGCCCGCGCCGGGGACGGGCCCGGTGGTCAAGGCCGGGGACGTGCTCTGGCTCACCGACCGCTCGCTGATGGTGCTGCAGCGCCCGGCCTGAGTACCGGTACCTGCGGTGCACCGGTGTGCCGACGGCCCTTGCGCAGCCGCCGTCGCACGGGCCACCGTGGTCCCCGGGGAGGCCGGAGCCTGCCCGGGGACCGGGACCGAGGGGCGGCGGGGGCGATGGCGGGCGATCGGACGACCACGGCGGAGTTCCTGCTCGGGACGCTGCTCTCCGTCCCGGGG
>NZ_JZWY01000147.1:0-3151 GCF_000966955.1 Streptomyces sp. NRRL S-495 | reverse complement strand
TCTCCGTCCCGGGGCGGGTCGCGGACGCGACGGTCCGGCGCCCGCCCCCGGAGCGGTGGGTGCTCGCACGCACCCGCACCCCCGCGGCGGAGGCCGCCCGGGCCGCCGAACGCGCCCTGGTCGAGGGGCTGGTCGAACGGCTCGGCGCGGTCGACGGGGTCACCCTCGTCGTCGCCCAGCTGGACGACCGCCGGGTCACCCCCGGGCTCGGGCTCGACCCGGGCCGCCGCCTGGAGCTGGTCTGCCAGCTCGCCGCGACCGCCTACTACGCCACCGCACTGGACCCGCCGGAGCTGCTGCACCGGATCGACGCGGCGGCCGTCGCCGACTGGGGCACCGGGGCGCACGCCGACCCCCGGCTGCCGCACCCGCCCGGCTCGGTCGCCGCCGCGCTGGCGTACTACCGCGACGGCGGCCGCCACCCGGACGGGTCGCCGCGCGAGCTCCCCGCGCTGTCCGTGCCGGGGGCCCTGGGGGCGCGCCTGACCTGGGACGAGCCCGGCCGGACACCGGTCGCGGAGCCGAGCCCGACCATGTTCAACAGCTCCTTCGCCCAGTACGCGGCCGACCCGGCCGCCGCCGAGGCGGTGCGGGCCGCCCGGGCCGAGCACGGCCGGATCCTCCGCCTCGGCCGTTCCGGCGCCGGCGGGCTGCAGCGTCCCGGCTACTTCACGGTGCCCCGGGGGTGGCGCCGCCGCGGGCACTGAGCGCCCCCACACACACCCACCCCCGACAGGCCCCGCTCACCTGTTCGGTCCAGTAACGGGTCTTGCCCCAGCGCCCCGCCGGGTAGGCATGGAGGCATGACCCACGCCGCCGAGCCCGCGCAGTCCCGCCCGGCCGCCGCCCCCGCCGCCGTGCCGTCGGCCAGCTACCGCCTCCAGCTCCAGCCCGGCTTCACCCTGCACGACGCCACCGCCGCCGTCCCCTACCTGGCCGCCCTCGGCGTCTCCCACCTGCACCTCTCCCCCTTGCTGGCCGCCGCGCCCGGCTCCACCCACGGCTACGACACCGTCGACCACGGCCGGATATCCGAGCAGCTCGGCGGCGAGGAGGCACTGCGGGCGCTGGCCGCCGAGGCGCACCGGCACCAGCTGCGGCTGATCGCCGACGTGGTGCCCAACCACATGGCGGTCCCCGTCCCCGAGCACCTCAACCGGCCGCTCTGGGAGGTGCTGCGGGACGGCCCCGACTCGCCGTACGCGGACTGGTTCGACATCGACTGGACCGCCCAGCCGGGCCCGGTGGACGCCCCCGGACGCGGCCGGGTGCTGCTGCCCCTGCTCGGCGACCGGCTAGGCGCCGTGCTCGACCAGCTGGCCGTCGACGGCGACACCCTCCGCTACCACGACCACGTGCTGCCGCTGCGCCCCGGCACCGAGACGCTGCCGCTGCCCGAGCTGCTCGCCCGGCAGTGGTACCGCCCGGCCTGGTGGCGGCTGGCCCGCACCGAGCTGAACTACCGGCGGTTCTTCACCGTCAACGAGCTGATCGCCGTCCGGGTCGAGCGCCCCGAGGTGTTCGAGGCCACCCACGGCGTGCTGCTGCGGCTGCACCGCGAAGGCGTGCTGGACGGCTTCCGGATCGACCACCCGGACGGGCTCGCCGACCCGCGCGGCTACCTGGAGCGGCTGGCCGCGGCCACCGGCGGGGCCTACACGGTGGTGGAGAAGATCCTCACCGGCGACGAGCGGCTGCCCGCCGACTGGCCCTGCGCCGGCACCACCGGGTACGACGCGCTGCGCCGGATCGACGGGGTGCTCACCGACCACGCGGGCGCCTGCCGGCTGGCCGGGGCGTACCAGGCGTTCCTGACCGCCTCCCCCGACGGAGCCGCCGGGCCGGACCACGGCGAACCGTGCGCCGATCCGCACCCGGCGCTGGCCGCCGCCCGGCGGGGTCGGGCCGACATGACCGGGCCCGGCGGCGAGCTGTCCGCCGAGGTGGAGCGGCTGGTCCGGCTGGCCGTCCGGCTCGGCGCCGCCCACCCGGCGCACGCCGACCACCCGCCGGAGCGGCTGCGCGCCGCACTGGGCCGGCTGCTGACCGGCTACCCCGCGTACCGCCCCTACGTCCACCCCGGGGAGCCGCTGCCGGAGACCTCCGCCGAGCAGCTGCGCGCCGCCCGCGCGGCCGACGAGGGGCCCACCGACGCCACCGACCGGTTCGTCGCCGAGCTCGCGGCGGGCGCGCTCGGGCGCGGGCCCGAGCAGGACGAGTTCGCCGTCCGGTTCGGGCAGACCGCGGCCGCGGTGGCCGCCAAGGGCGTCGAGGACACCGCCTTCTACCGCTGGAACGCGCTGCTGAGCCTCAACGAGGTCGGCGGCGAGCCCGCCCGGCCCGGGGTGCGGCCGGCGGACTTCCACGCCTGGTGCCACTACGTCGAACGGCACTGGCCGCACACCATGACGGTGCTCTCCACCCACGACACCAAGCGCAGCGCCGACGCCCGGGCCCGGCTGGCCGTGCTGGCCGAGCAGCCCCGGGAGTGGGCCGCCGAGGCGGCGGCCTGGTCGACGGCGGCCGGGCACGGCTCGGGTTCGGGTTCGGGCTCGGGCTCGGGTTACGGCTCCGCTTCCGGCCCGGGCCACGACCCGGACAGCGACTGGGTGCTCTGGCAGACCCTGGTCGCCGGCTGGCCGCTCTCCCCGGAACGGCTGGTCGCCGCCGTGCTCAAGGCGGCCCGCGAGGCGAAGCTCCGCACCTCCTGGACCACCCAGGACGTCCGCTTCGAACGCGCCCTCACCGACCGCGTCCACGGCGTCTTCGGCAACCCCGGGCTGCTGCCCCGGATCGAGGGGTACGTGGCCGGGCTCGCCCCGTACGCCCGCTCCAACACGCTCGCCGCCGCCCTGCTGCACCTCACCGTGCCCGGGGTGCCGGACCTCTACCAGGGCAGCGAGGAGCCGCTCCACACCCTGGTCGACCCGGACAACCGTCGCCCGGTCGACCTCGGCGCGCTGGCCGTGCGGCTCACCGACTCGCCGACCGCCCGCACCGGCGACCTGGCCCGGGAGAAGCTGCACCTCACCACCACCGCCCTGCACCTGCGCCGCACCAGGGAGTTGGGCGCCCACCGCCCGCTCACCGCCGTCGGCCCGGCCGCCGGCCACCTGCTCGCCTTCGGACGCGGCCCGGACGTCCTCACCGC
>NZ_JZWY01000146.1:0-10437 GCF_000966955.1 Streptomyces sp. NRRL S-495 | reverse complement strand
CCGCCGTCACCCGGCTGCCGTACCGGCTCGCCCGGACCGGCGGCTGGCACGACACCGTGCTGCACCTGCCCGAGGGGCCGGGCTGGACGGACGAACTGACGGAACGTCATTTCCCGTCGGGCCCGGTCCCGGTGGGCGAACTGCTGGCCGGCGACCGGCCGGTGGTCCTGCTGACCAGGAGGGGCACGTCATGAGGTACCAGGTCTGGGCCCCGAACGCCGCCGACCGGGTCGAGGTGGCGGTCGACGGCGCGCACCACCCGCTGGCCCGGGACCTCGTCCGCGCCGGGTGGTGGCAGGGCGACGCACCCGCCGGGGACTACGCGTTCGTCCTGGACGGCGGGCGCCCGCTGCCGGACCCGCGCTCGCCCCGGCAGCCGCACGGCCCGGACGGACCCAGCCGGGCCGTCGACCATGCCGCGTTCAACTGGTCGCAGACCGGCTGGCGCGGCCGCCCGCTGCCCGGAGCGGTGCTGTACGAGCTGCACATCGGCACCTTCACGGCCACCGGCACCTTCGAGGCGGCCGCCGAACGGCTGGACCACCTGGTCGAGTTGGGCGTCGACTTCGTCGAGCTGATGCCCGTCTGCCCGTTCCCCGGCAAGCACGGCTGGGGGTACGACGGCGTGTCGCTGTGGGCCGTGCACGAGCCCTACGGCGGCCCCGAGGGCCTCAAGCGCTTCGTCGACGCCGCCCACCGCAAGGGCCTCGGCGTCGTCCTCGACGTGGTGCACAACCACCTCGGCCCGGCCGGCAACTACCTCCCCGCCTTCGGCCCCTACTTCACCGACCGGCACCACACCCCGTGGGGCTCGGCGGTCAACCTGGACGCGCCCGGCTCCGACGAGGTGCGCGCCTATCTGATCGGCAGCGCGCTCGGCTGGCTGCGCGACTACCGGATCGACGGCCTGCGGCTGGACGCCGTGCACGCCCTGGCCGACGACCGGGCGGTGCACTTCCTGGAGGAACTCGCCACCGAGGTCGACCGGTTGGCGGTGGCGACCAACCGCCCGCTGTTCCTGGTCGCCGAGTCCGACCTGAACGACCCGCGCACCACCGCGCCCCGCGAGGCCGGCGGGCAGGGGCTCGCCGCCCAGTGGAGCGACGACTTCCACCACGCCCTGCACTGCGCCCTGACCGGCGAGTCCCAGGGCTACTACGGGGACTTCGCCGCCGCACCGCTCGCCGCCGTGGCCCGGACCCTCACCCGGGGGTACTTCCACGACGGCGGCTGGTCCTCGTTCCGCGGCCGCCACCACGGCCGCCCGTTCCCGCCCGCCCACGGCCATCGGCTGCTCGGCTACCTGCAGACCCACGACCAGGTGGGCAACCGGGCGCTCGGCGACCGGATCTCCACCAGCGTCTCCCCCGGCCGGCTCGCCTGCGGGGCCGCGCTGGTGCTCACCTCACCGTTCACCCCGATGCTGTTCATGGGCGAGGAGTGGGGCGCGGCCACGCCCTGGCAGTACTTCACCGACCACACCGACCCGAACCTCGCCGAGGCCGTCCGCCGGGGCCGGCGGCGGGAGTTCACCGAGCACGGCTGGGCGGCGGACTCGGTGCCGGACCCGCAGGAGCCGGCCACCGTACTGCGCTCGGTGCTCGACTGGACCGAGCCCCGGCGCGGGCCGCACCGGGCGCTGCTGGACTGGAGCCGGACGCTGATCCGGCTGCGGCGGGAGCACCCGGAGCTGACCGATCCCGATCTGGCCGCCGTCCGAGTCGAGTTCGACGAGGACGCCCGCTGGCTGGTGGTGCACCGGGGGCCGTACCGGGTGGCGGTGAACCTGGGGACGGCGGCGGCCGCGGTACCGGCGGCCGGCGAGGTGGTGGCCGCGTTCGGGGGGCACCACCGCTCCGGGGACCGGCTGACCCTCGATCCGGACTCGGTCGCGGTGGTCCGCCGCTGACGGTGCCCGCGTCGGCCCGACGTCGCCAGTACTTCCCGGGTCGCCAGTACTTCCCGGGTCGCCGCCGCTACTTCAGGAAGCCGTCGATCCGCTCCCGCAGCCCGTGGGCGTCCAGCCCGTAGGCGGCCAGGTGCTCGGGGATCGAGCCGTACTGCCGGTGCTCCGCCTGCGGCACCCCGAGGGCCAGCAGCCGGTGCGGCCGGTCGGCGAGCGCCTCGTGCGCCGCGTTGGCGGAGGTGCCGACCAGGTACGGCTCGACCAGCACCACGTCCGCCCGCCGCCCGGTGGCGGCCCGCAGCGCGGCGCCGTCGAAGGGCCGGACGGTGGCCGCGTACAGCACGGTGACGTCCAGGTTGGCGGTGGCGGCGAGGACGGCGTCCAGCATCGGGCCGACCGCGACCACCGTGCCCCGGCCGCCCTCGCGGACCACCGTGAACCGGCCCGGCTCGACCTTCACCGCCCGCTCGTTCTGGTGCGCGGACAGCCGGACGTACACCTTGCGGTCGCCGTCGGCCACCGCGTGCCGCAGCAGCCGCTCCGCCTCGTCCGGGTGGCCGGGCACGTGCACCGTCCAGTCGGCCAGGGTGTCCAGCAGGGCGACGTCGCCCGGCGCCATGTGGGTGCGGCCGCCGGCCGGCCAGTCGTAGGAGCCGGCCGCGCTCACCAGCACCGCGCCGACACCCTGGTGGTTGAGGTCCAGCTTGACCTGCTCGAACGGCCGCTCGATCAGGAAGCTGGCGAAGGTGTGGGCGATCGGCCGCATCCCGGTGAGCGCCAGTCCGGCGGCGGCGCCGATCAGCAGCTGTTCGCGGATGCCGACGTTGACCAGCCGGTCCGGGTGCCGCTCGGCGGCCTGCTGGAAGCCCGCGGCGCTGATGTCCGCGAGGACGAGGGCGAGCCGGGGGTCCTCGTCCAGCAGGCCGGAAGTGACCTCGATGAAACGGTCGCGCATGGTGTCCATGGATGTTCGGGCCCTTTCCGGCTCAGGAGTTCTTCGGTTCGACGCGGGCGACCACGACCCGCGGCCGGCCCGGGTGCCCGGCGGTGTACGCCGCGTGCAGGGCCTCGTGGTCACGCCCGTCCACGGTCTCCGTCGACCAGCCCTCGGCGGCGAATCGCGCCGCGATGCCGCCGCGCCAGCCGTGCGTGGCGGAGGAGTTGTCGATCACCAGGGCGTGCAGCCGGTCCAGGCCGTAGGCCCCGGCGAAGGCCACCGCCTCGTGGTTGGAGCCCTCGTCGAACTCCGCGTCGCCGAGCAGCACCCAGACCGCCGGGTCGTGCAGCCCTTGGGCGCGCAGGCCGAGCGCGGTGCCGACCCCGATCGGCAGCCCGTGCCCCAGCGAGCCCGAGCTGATCTACACTGATCTCCACCCCGGGGACCAGCAGCCGGTCCGGGTGGTGGCCGAGCGGCGAGTCGTACGCGCCGAAGCTGGGCAGCACCTCCGGGTCGAGGAAGCCCTTGGCCGCCAGCACCGCGTAGTACGCCATCGGGCCGTGGCCCTTGGAGAGCAGGAAGCGGTCCCGGTCCTGGGCCTGCGCCGTCTCCGGGGTGACCCGCAGGACCCGGTCGTAGAGCACCCACAGGGCGTCCAGGGTGGAGGTCGCGGCCGGGCCGTGCTTCTCGTCGCCGGTCATCAGCGCCATCAGGCCCGGCAGGTCGCCGAAACCGGAGGTAGTGGTTCGGGTGCGGTTCGTCATGCCTCCGATGCTGCAACCTGAAGTCGGCTTCAAGTCAAGCGCTACAGTGTCCCCCATGATCGCCAACCGGCCGAGCCGCCACGACCTGCTCACCATCGGCCAGCTCTCCGAGCGGAGCGGCCTCGCGACCTCCGCGCTGCGCTACTACGAGCGACTGGGCCTGATCCACGCCACCCGCACCACCGGCAACCAGCGCCGCTACACCCGGGGCACCCTGCGCCGGATCGCCTTCGTCCGCGCCGCCCAACGGGTCGGACTCTCCCTGGACGAGGCCAAGGTCGCCCTCGACCGCCTCCCCGAGCACCGCGCCCCCAGCGGCACCGAGTGGGACGGGGTCGCGCAGTCCTGGCAGAGCCGGATCGACGAGCAGATCGCCGAGCTGGAGCGGCTCAAGGCCAAGCTCACCGGCTGCATCGGCTGCGGCTGCCTCTCGCTCACCCGCTGCGGCCTCTACAACGCCGCCGACCGCGCGGGCGCGACCGGGCCCGGCGCCCGCTACCTGCTCACCCGCGACCCGGCCACCGGCCCCGAGCCCGCGCCGACGGACGGGCCGGACAGCGTCTGACCCGGCGGACGCACCGCGGCGTGCGCGGCGCGCCCGCCGGGCCGCCGGGTTCGCGCGCTCTAGCGTGGGCGGGTCGCCGCAGGTAACGAGGCTGGAGCCGCTGATGAACCACCGTTCTTCCCGTCCGTTCCGTTCCGTCCGTCCCTTCCGGACCGCCCTCGTGGGCCTGGCGGTGGGCGGGGTGCTGCTCGGGGCCGCCGGCTGTTCGAGCGGCGGGGGCGGTTCCTCGTCCTCCTCGTCGGCTTCGGCATCGGCTTCGGTCCCCTCGTCCGCCGCTCCCTCCTCGGCCACTTCCTCGGCCGCCAGCTCCGCCGCCTCCACCGCCGCTTCCTCCGCCGCCGCTTCCTCCGCTCCGGCCGGGGCGGTGACCGTGACGATCAAGGACTTCAAGTTCGGCCCCGCCACCCTCACCGTGGCTCCGGGCACCAAGATCACCGTCACCAACCAGGACTCCGCCGGCCACACCCTCACCGCCATCGCCCCCAACGCCGGGGCGTTCGACACCGGCCTGCTGGAACAGGGCAAGTCGGCGACGATCACCGCCCCCACCGCCCCCGGCTCGTACCCGTTCCACTGCGACGTCCACCCGAACATGACGGGCACCCTCGTCGTCCAGTGACCGTTCGTGTCGGACCCACCGCCTAGCCTCGGGACGGAAGCACCCGCAGGAAAGGCCCGCCCATGATCGTCGACCGCATACGCGTCCATCCGCAGCTCGTCCACGCGGACGACCGCGACGAATGGCCGTGGACGGTGCCCTGCGTGGGCGCGCTGCTCGGGGCGGGGGTGGCGCTGCCGGCCCCGGTGACCTTTCTGGTCGGCGAGAACGGCAGCGGCAAGTCGACCCTGGTCGAGGCGGTGGCGGAGGCGTTCGGGCTGGACTCCTACGGCGGGCGCGGCGGCTCCCGCTACGCCTCGCCGCGCGCGAAGAGCGTTCTCGGCGAGCGCCTCCACCTCGACTACTCGCCGCGCGGGCTCGCCATAGCCTCGGGCCCGCGTGCCAAGCGGCGCGGCTTCTTCCTCCGGGCCGAGACGGCGATGGGGATGATGGAGGAGAAGCAGGGCTGGCCCGGCTACTGGGAGGAACGGACCGACCTGATGAGCCACGGCGAGGGGTTCCTCACCGTGTTCGAGTCGATGTTCCAGGGGCCCGGGCTGTACGTACTGGACGAGCCGGAGGCGGCGCTGTCGTTCACCTCCAGCCTGCGTCTGGTCGCCCTGCTCGCCGAACTCGGCCGCGGCGGCGCCCAGGTGATCTGCGCGACCCACTCCCCGATCCTGGCCTCCGTACCGGGTGCGGCGGTCCTGGAGGTCGGCGAGCACGGGATCCGGCCGACCCGGTGGCAGGACCTCGCGATCGTCGACCACTGGCGCCGCTACCTGGAACGGCCGGAGGCCTACCTCCGGCACCTGCTCTGAGCCTCCCGCCGCAGAACGTTCGCGCAGCCGCCGCCGGGGACGCGCCCCGCACACCCGCTCAGGCGCGCAGCTCCGCCAGGTCCTCCGCACCGAGCACGAGACCGCCCGCCGCGAGGTTCTCCTCCAGGTGGTCGAGCGACCCGGTACCCGGAATCGCCAGCACCGACGGCGAGGCCGCCAGCAGCGCGCCGAGCGCCACCTGCGAGGTGGTCGCGCCCACCCGGGCGGCGACCCGGCCGAGCCGTTCGAGGTCGAGCGGGACCAGGCCCCCGCCGAGCGGGAAGTACGGCACGTACGCGATACCCGCCGCCTCGCAGTCGGCCAGCAGCCCCGCACCGTTCTCGAACGAGTTGTTCTGCACCGCCGCGACGGGCGCGACCGCCCGCGCCTCGGCGAGCTGGGCGGCGTCGACGTTGCTCACGCCCAGGTGCCGGATCAGCCCCTCCTCGCGGAGCTCGGCGAGCACCGCGAACCGCTCCGCGATCGACTCGGCGCCCGGCCCGGTCAGCCCGCCCACCCGCAGGTAGACCAGGTCCAGCCGGTCCAGCCCGAGGGCCCGCAGGTCCGCCTCCACCAGGCCGCGCAGCTGACCCGGCCCCGCCTGCCCGCTCGGCACACCGTCCGGACCGGGCAGCGGACCGACCTTGGTCGCGATCACCAGGTCGTCCCGGTACGGGGTCAGCGCCCTGCGGATCAGTTCGTTCGCGCGCACCGCTCCGCGGTTGTAGAAGCCGGCCGTGTCGATGTGGTTCACCCCGAGCTCGACGGCGCGCCGGAGCACCGCGATGCCGGTCGCCGGATCCCGCGGCGGGCCGTCGAAGGTGCCGGCCGCGAGGCGCATCGCGCCGAAGCCGAGCCGGTTGACAGGGAGGTCGCCGCCGAGGGGGAAGGTTGTGGTCGTCATGCGTCCCATGCTGTCCGCCGCCGCGAACCCCGGCGAGACCGTGGCCAGTTGCTGCCAGACTGGACGGATGAGCCATGAGCAGGTGTTCTCGGTCCACGGCGACGCGGAACTGACCGCGCGCGCCGGCCATCTCTTCGAGTCCGCGCAGACCGAGTTCCTGTGCGCGGCCAGGGACCTCCGCACCTGGTCCCGACCGGAGGCGAGGGCCGCGGTCCAGGCCCGGATGCGGGACGCCGCCGCGCCCGGCTTCACCACCCGCAAGCTCCTCAGCCCGGTCGCCCTCGCCGACGAGGAGGCCCGCGTCCACCTGCGGCTGGTGCAGGGCGCGGGCGCCCTCGTCCGGATCAGCGGCTCACCGCTGCCGCACGAGACCATCCTCATCGACCGGCGGGTGATGATCCTGGCGGGCCGGGAGAACCCCGCCGGCCGCGAGTACACCGTGACCACGTCGCAGGCCCTGATCGACGGCGTGCACGCGCTCTTCCAGGCCGCCTGGGACAGTGCCGTCGACCTCGACGCCTACCTGTCCGGCGACGCCCCGCACCTCGACGCGGACGGCCGCACGATCCTCCGCTCCCTTGCCTCCGGGCTCACCGACGAGGTGGCGGCCCGGCGGCTCGGCGTCTCGCTGCGCACCTACCGGCGGCGGGTGGCCGAACTGATGGCACGGCTCGAAGCCGGCTCCCGCTTCCAGGCCGGCCTGCGCGCGGGCGAGTTGGGGCTGCGCCGGGCGTAGTCGCCGACGTACGGCCCGGCTGCGGGAGGGGTCGGGGAGGAGAACGGACAGGCCCGAGCCTCAGAAGCGTGGGCGGCCGTAGTCGCAGCGAACGGAGTGAGGCCGTGGGTGGCGGCGGGCGGCGCGGGGGGCTTCGACGCGCATCTGCTGGGCGGCGAGGTCGGCCTGCTGGCGGGCCAGCAGGATTTCCATGCCGAGGTCGGGGGAGACGGCGCACAGCTCACCGCGGCGTTCGGCGGAGGGGCGCAGCAGGGCGAGTTCGCCGAGTCGGTCGAGGGCGGTCCTGACCTGGCGTTCGTCCTGGTCCAGGCGCTGTGCGAGTGCGGTGATGCCGTCGCCGGGGTGAGCGAGCATCACGCGGTGGACGGCCTCGGCGCCGGTGTCCAAGCCCAGTGCGGTGAGCACTTGTCCCCCCGGGATGATTCGTACACGCATCCGGAGAGTCATGGCACCTCGTGGTCCTCGCGCGGTCGGGCGGAAGTGTTGCGGTGGCGCTGGTACCGGCGCCCGCCGGGTGGCGGGTGCAGCGCGGGCGGGTACCTCTGGTCGCCGCCTTCTACGAGCGGCTGCTGATCGCTCCCCGCTCTGCTGGCCGGATCGGGCCGGGGACGTTTTCGTCCACCTGAGAGCCCTTCCACCCGCCCTGAGCTGCGGCGAAGCTAGTGATCGCCGCCAGGGAGCACCGCTTCGGGGCGGCGGACCGGACGAAGCGTCACCGCGCCCGCACTCCGGCGCCCCGCGTCTCGTCCCCGGCACCTTGCACGCCTTCTCCACCGGGGCGGTCGACCGCCCCGACGCATCACGACCGCCTTCCACCGCCGCTCGTCTGTCGACAGGAGTACCCGCCGTGTCCGCTTTCACCGCCCGCCGCAGCGCCGCCCTTGCCCTCGCCACCGCGATCGTGCCGGTCAGCCTGGCCTTCGGTGCCTCGTCGGCCCACGCCAGCGTGGGCTCGAACATCACGGGCATCGCCCTGGCCAACAACTACAAGACGGCCTGCGCGACCAACAGCGGTGGCACCACCGGCTTCTACTCCAGCTGCACCGGCAACGGCGGCCAGCCCGAGAACTGGTGCGCGGACTTCGCCAAGTGGGTGTGGGCGCAGGCCGGGGTCAACGTCTCGGGCCTGACCCCGGCGGCCGCCAGCTTCGCCCAGTACAACGGCGGCCTGCACAGCACCCCGCACGTCGGCGACGCGGTCGTGTTCAACTACAACGGCGCGGGCTACGCCGACCACGTCGCGATCGTCGCGGAGGTCAGCGGCGGCCAGATCAAGACGATCGGCGGCAACGAGGGCGGCCAGCGCGGCAACTTCGCCGCGACGTCGCGGGTGCGGCTCGACGGGCCGTACAACTCGGCGCTCGGCTACAGCTCCTACATGGGCCAGCGGATCAGCGGCTACGTCTCCCCGATCGGCGGCACGGACAACACCCCGGCCCCCACCCCGGCCCCCGCCCCGGTGGCCAAGGACGTCACCAACCTGTTCGCGCTCGGCTCGGGCGGGACCGTCTTCAACGCCGGTGGCGACTTCGCGTCCGGCGCGTGGAGCGCGTTCCAGCAGGTGCCCGGCAACAGCGGCATCAAGCAGGTCTCCGCCGTGCAGATCGGCTCCGTCGTCCACCTGTTCGTCATCGGCTCGGACGGCACCGTGTACACCGCCGACGGCGACACGGCGACCGGTTCGTGGAGCGCCTTCCAGGCGGTACAGGGCAACAGCGGGATCAAGCAGATCACCGCCACCGCCGTCGGAAGCACCGTCCACCTGTTCGCGATCGGCTCCGACGACACCGTGTACACCGCCGACGGCAACTACGCGACCGGCTCCTGGAGCGCCTTCCAGCCCCTCCAGGGCAACAGCGGCATCAAGAAGATCACGGCGACCGCCGTCGGAAGCACCGTCCACCTGTTCGCCGTCGGCTCCGACGACCGGATCTACACCGCCGACGGCGACTACGCGGCCGGCACATGGAGCACCTTCCAGTTGCTGCAGGGCAACAGCGGCATCCAGGAGATCACCGCCGTCACCACCGGCACCACGGTGCGCGTGTTCGCCACCGGCTCCAACGGGACCGTCAACGCCGCCGACGGCAACTACGCGGCCGGCACGTGGAGCACCTTCCAGCCGCTGCCCGGCAACAGCGGCATCAAGAAGATCACCGCCAACGCCGTCGGCAACACCGTCCACCTGTACGCCGTCGGCTCCGACGACCGGATCTACAACGCGAACGCCAACTACGCGAACGGCTCCTGGAGCGCCTTCCAGCCCCTCCAGGGCAACAGCGGCATCCAGGAGATCACCGCCACCTCGGGGCTCTGATCCTCGGAGGCGTCCCGCATCCGCGGCCGGCCGGCCCCGGATGCGCGCCCTCCTCGGCCCGGCCCCGGGGATCCACCCCGCGGGGCCGGGCCACCGCCCGGCCCGTAGCCGTCGTCCGGCCGTCGCCCGCCGGGGTGTGTCCGACCTCCGCTCACCGCACACCCCACCCTTCCCCGCCCGCACGCCCGTGTTCCGCGCCTCGTACCCGGTCCCGAGACCCAGGAAGAACCGCATCCTCATGAGCAAGCAGTTCCGCAAGCTCCTGCCCGCCGCTGCCGCCGTCGCCGCACTGCTGTCGCCCCTCGCGGTCACGGCCACCTCCGCCCACGCCGCACTCCAGCCCGACCGTTCCTGCGGAACCGTCACCGACGCGGACTCCGCGGCCGCCGCGAGCCTCAACACCGTACTCACCGGCAAACTCGCCCACGCGATGACCGCGTACCGGTTCTCCTGCGCCCGGGCCATCGTCGCCGCCACCCGCGCCCACGACCTGCCCGACCAGGCCGCCGTCATCGCCGTCACCACCGCGATCGTCGAGTCCGAGCTGCGCAACAACCCGAACGTCCTCGACGCGACCAGCGTCGGGCTCTTCCAGCAGCAGAAGTGGTGGGGCAGCACCGAGGAACGCCTGAACCCGGCGTACTCCACCAACGCCTTCCTGGACGGGATGCTGCGGGCCTACCCCAACGGCAGCTGGAAGACCCAGCCGGTGGGCGTCGTCTGCCAGAAGGTCCAGGTCTCCGCCTTCCCCAGCGCCTACCAGCCCCAGGCCGCCGACGCCCAGCGCATCGTCGCCGCGATGACGGCCGCACCCGCCCCCACCCCCGCACCCGCCTCCAAGGCGCGTGTCAGCACGGTCGGTTCGGACGGCGCGCTCTACGCCACCGAC
>NZ_JZWY01000157.1:0-10522 GCF_000966955.1 Streptomyces sp. NRRL S-495 | reverse complement strand
GCACTGAACGAGCTGACCGGCGCGGGCGCCAAGTTCACGGTCCGGCGCTACCTGGAGGACCCGCCGAGCGTCGCCGAGCTGGAGCAGGTGCTGGTGCGGCTGGGCCTGGAACCGTGGGACATCGCCCGGATCGAGGAGCCCGTGGCCAAGGACCTGGGCATGAAGCAGTGGGGCCGGGAGGCCGGCGACCGGGCGAGCTGGCTCGCGGCGATGGCCGAGCACCCGATCCTGATCCAGCGCCCGATCATCACCGCGGACGACGGGCACGCCGTGGTGGCGCGCACGCCGGAGGCAGTCAGGTCCGTCCTGCCGTAGGGGACGGCGGCCGGTACTGCTCGGCGGTACCGGCCCGGGGTACCCGACCGGCGCCGGCGGCCAAGGTGCCGGGTGCCGGCGGCCGGGTGTCAGCGGCGCTCGAAGCGCCGCACCGGCTCGCCCGGCCGCCAGGAGCTGATCCGGACCGCGTCCCCCTCGACGGTGGTGTGCACGACCTGCTCCAGCTCCAGCCGGAAGGCGTCGTACGGACCGGGCGGCGGCTCCGGGAGCTCGGCCTCGTAGGCGGCGCGCTCCGCCTCGTCGGTGAGCTCCACGGCCCGGCCGGACAGCTTGGAGTCGCCGTCCGCCAGCGTCTCGTCGCTCGGGTTGCTGTGCAGCGCGAAGCGGGCGTCGCGGCGGAGGTCCCGCACCTTCATCGCGTCGCGCATCGAGCCGAGCAGGATGTCCGCCCCGAAGAAGCCCACCTCGATACCGCTTACCCGGGGTGAACCGTCACTGCGCAGCGTCGCCAGGACGTGGTGCTTGTTGGCCTCGAAACGGGCCCGCACGGCGGGGGCCAGGTCCGGCGCCTCCTGCTCGAAATCCTGCCAGGTAGCCATGCCGTCAGTGTGGCACCGGCCGCTGACAACCGCCGGACGGACACCGCGCGGACGTCGCAAGGACACCGCACGGACGTCGCGCCGCCGCGCTGTCGGTGCCCGGTGCCACACTGGCCGGGTGACCACTACGACCACCTACATCGCCTTCCTGCGCGCCGTGAACGTGGGCGGCCGGACGGTGCGGATGGAGCGGCTGCGCGCGCTCTTCACCGAACTGGGCCTGGAGCGCGTCGGCTCCTACATCCAGAGCGGCAATGTGTTCTTCACCGCCAAGGCCACCGACGCGACGGCCCGGGCCGCGCTGACCGGGCGGATCGAGCGGCACCTGGCCGAGCAGCTGGGCTTCCCGGTGCCGGTGCTGCTGCGCACGGTGGACGAGGTCCAGGCCGTGCTGGACGCCGAGCCGTTCGCGGAGGTCGAGGTGACGCCGGACGTCCGGCTCACGGTGAACTTCCTCTCCGAGCCGCTGCCCGCGGACTTCCCGCTCCCCTACACCTCGCCGAAGGGCGACTACGAGGTGCTCGGCGCCGATCCCGGCACCGCGTTCGTCGTGGTGCACCTGAAGAACGGGAAGTGGGCCACCACCGGCAATCTCTTCGGGAAGTCCTACCGGGGGGCGGTGACCTCGCGGTTCCTGCACACCACGGTCAAGATCGTGGCGGCCGCACGGAAGACCTGAGCCGCACCGGCGGACCTGCGGACCCGGGGACCGGCGGACCGGCAGCCCGGGGAATCTGGACAGGTCGGCGGGGGCAGCCGAGAATCGGTCCATGATGTCGCGTGAGAACCGGACACAGGTGGTCCGGCCGTCCGAGGCCGAGCGGGAGCAGGCCCTCGACGCGTTGCGGGAGGGCGCCGGGAACGGCCGGCTGTCGCACGACACCTTTCTGGGCCGGCTGGACCTCGTCCTCCGTGCGAGCAGCCGCGCCGAGCTGAAGGCCGTGATGTCCGACCTGCCGGCCGGGAACCCGGTCGGACGGTTCCTGCTGCGCGCGGTGGGCCGGGTCTCCGCCTTCGGCGTGCGCCTGGGCGGGGCCTGGCGGGCCGAGCGGCTGCCCGGGCTGAGCCTCCCCCACTCCGGGGGCGGGCAGTTGACGATCGGCCGGTTCCCCGGGTCGGGACTGCGGCTGAACGACGCGTCGGTCTCACGGCACCACGCCGAGCTGCGCCGGGAGGGCGACAGCTGGGTGCTGTACGACCTGGGCTCGACCAACGGCACCCATGTGAACGGGTACCGGATCGTCGGCGGCATCCGGGTCCGCCCCGGCGACCAGGTGCGCTTCGGCAACCTGGAGTTCCGCCTCGCCACCGGCTGACCCCCTGCCGCCCCTGGGCCCGGGGCGGTCGCACGGGGCGGTGGCCCGGCGGCCTGGCCCCGGAGCGTCAGTGCGGGAACTGCCGCGGCGGCCGCTGGACGGGCAGTGAGTCCTGGAAGTCGCCGATGACGGTGGCGACCTGGCGCATCAGGACCGTCCGTTCGAGCCGGCCGAGGTAGCGGTGCTCGGCGACCAGCGCCTCCACGGTGACCCCGAAGTAGAGCGTCATCAGCGGATTGACGAAGAGCTTGCCGCCCTTGGTGCGGTCGGTGAACCGGACGTCGCCGAACAGGCCGCGCAGCGCGGCCGCTACCGAGCCCTGGACGATGCTCGGGTGCTCCGGGAACGCCGCCCGGGCGTGCTCCACGGCGTCCAGGTAGAGCGCCCCCTCCGGGCTGTCGCGCGGGACGGAGAAGGCGCCGAGGTAGCCGCCGGCCCGGTCGATCGCGGCGAGGTTCTCCAGGACCAGGGAGTGGTTGACGCCGTGGTAGGCGTCGATGCCGAAACCGAGGCAGGCGACCAGCCGTTCGGGGACCTCGGTGAGCCCGGCGACGGCGGCCAGGCTGGCCATGTCCTCCTCCGGTGTGCCGAGGCCCACCTCGTCGCCGCGCATGAGGATGTCGGTACCGCCGTCGACCAGCAGGACGGCGTCGATGCCGAGGCGCTCGACGAGGGCACGGTAGGCGGCGCGCAGCGGCTGCACCCCGGTCCTGGGGAACGCCCAGACCTGGTCGGGCATGCCGTGCAGCCGAAGCCAGCGGGCGAGCGTCCGCTCGGGGAAATAGCCCTCCGGGGCCGGGGTGTCGGGCCGGACCAGGGCCAGGTCGGACTCCTGCCAGACCTCGGCGGGCAGGGCGTGGAGCTCGCTGAAGGAGAGGTTGGCCAGATGCACCTCCTTGCCCGCGGCCCGCAGGGCGAGGGCGAGCGGCAGGCCCGCGTAGACGTCGAAGCCGCCGCCGGCGCCGGCGATCAGGATGCGCTCGGCGGCGAGCAGACGGGTGATCAGCGGGGGCTGGAGGAGCGAGGTCACCCGGGGACGGTAGCACCGGACCGCACGCCCCGGCCGTTGTCGGAGGGGGGTGCTTGGATGCGGGTATGGACCAGGACACCGTACAGAGCACCCTTGCCGACGAGGTACTGCGGGACGCCGAGGAGCGGGCCCGCGAACTGATCCGGTGCGGCTTCCAGGAGCCGGACGAGATAGCCGAGTCCCTGGTCGAGGTCCTCGACGACCAGGGACTGACGATGGAGGAGGCGGAGCGGATCGTCGCTCCGCTGTGGCGGGCGCGGTTGGAGGAGCAGGCCTCCTGGCCGGAGACGACCGACGTCGACCGGCTGGAGGCCGCCTTCGACGCCCTGGAGGAGCTGGGCATCGTCGCCGCGATGGACTTCACCTGCTGTGCGAGTTGCGGTTACGCCGAGATCGGGGGCGAGGCCGAGGAGGACTCGCGGGGCTTCGTGTTCTTCCATCAGCAGGACACCGAACGGGCCGCCGACGGCGGCGCGTTGATGCTGCGGTACGGCGGGTTCCTGGAGGACGGCGAGTCGACGGAGGCCGCCGTGCGGCGGACGGCCGAGGTCGGGCGCGCGGTGGTGGCGGCGCTGACGGCGGCCGGGCTGCCCTCGGAGTGGGACGGTGCGCCGGAGACGGCGATCGCGGTCTCGCCGATCACCTGGCTCAACCGCCTGCCGGAGTAGCGGCGCTCCACGACGGGGCCGACCGGGCCGACCGGGGCGGCCGAGGCCCACCGGGGCCGACGGGCGGTCAGCGGACGACGTGGAGTTCGGCGGTGTGCTCCTGCGCGTCGGCGTGGCGCAGGGTGATCTTCGCGGGGCCGACGGTGGTCTCGATGTCCTCGGTGAGGGTCTTGGTGTCCTCGCCGAGCTTGACCTCGGCCGTGGTGTCGGTGATCCGGCCCACGGTGAGGCTGAGGGTCTTGTCGCCGCCGAAGACCTCGACGGTGTGGGTGCTGTCGGCCTTCTCGGTGTGGACGGCGACATCGCAGCTGTTGTCGTTGAGACAGAGCGAGACACCGCCCATGCAGGCGGTGAGGCCGGCGCCGAGCAGTAGCACGGCGCCGGCCGCGAGGGCGGCCGAGCGGACGGCCGGCCTCCGGCGGCGGCCGGTGGGCAGGTCGGCGGGGCGGCGAGCGGGCAGGTCGGCGGGTCGGAGTCCGGGGCGGTGCTCCGGGGGCGGGTTCGCGGGTGCACTCGTCATGGCTCCGACGGTAGGCGCGCGCCGCCGGCCGGCCATCGGCCGTCGGCGGTACCCGGCCCCTGGCCCTCCCCCGACCCTCCCGGCCGCCGTCACCCGGACATCGTGCGGGGTGAATCCCCTAGGGGACAGCGGGAGTTGCTGGTCAGGACGGATCCAGGGGCGAGGGTTCCGGGCGGAGCGAGGACTCGACGCCGGCCACGACGATCGCCAGACCGCGCTCGAAGCGCCGCTCGAAGTCCCCGAAGAGCTCCCCGCTCGCGGCCGCGGCGAGCGGGTGCCCGGGGTCGATGGCGGCGGCGTACGCGGTGGTGAAGGCCAGGACGGCGTCGGCGAGTTCGAACCCGGCCCGGCGGAACGCGGCGAGCAGGGCCTGCTGCCCCTCGGCGTGCCCGTAGTCGGTGAGCCGGGTGCCGCTGAAGACCTTGGCGCCGTCCCGGTAGCCGAGCAGCGCGGTGCGCAGGGTGCGGCAGGTGGTGGTGATCGCCTCCTGCCAGCTCTCCGGGACGGCGACCGGCCCGGCGAACATCCGGCGGAGCATCTCGGTGGCCATCTCGTCCAGCAGCGCCTGCTTGTTGGCGAAGTGCCAGTACAGCGCGGGTGCCTTGACGTCCAGCTCGGTGGCGATCCGGCGCAGGGTGAGCCCCTCCAGCCCGGTCTCGTCGAGCAGGCGCAGGGCGGCGTCGACCACCTGGGCGCGGTCCAGCTTCGGCGGCATGTCGCGTCCTTCCTTCCGTGGCGGCCGGCCGCCTTCGCGGTGACGGGGCCGCCCGGTGCGGCCGTGCGGCATTGACAACTTAACACCGTTAAGCCCATGCTTCCGGACGTCAGCCACTTAACAACGTTAAGGAGAGTGTGCGATGACGCACGCCCCGACCCGGACCGAGGTCCTCATCGTCGGCGCCGGCCCGACCGGCCTGACCCTCGCCTGCGACCTGGCCCGGCGCGGAGTCGCCGCGCTGCTGGTCGAGCAGGCCGGGGCGCTGTTCCCCGGCTCGCGCGGCAAGGGCCTCCAGCCCCGGACCCAGGAGGTCTTCGAGGACCTCGGCCTGCTCACCGCCGTCCATGCCGCCGGTCGGCCCTACCCCCGGATGCTGAACTGGGAGGACGGCGAGCGGCAGGGCGAGTGGGACCTCGTCGGGGGCCCCGGGCCGGCCGCCCCGGACCCGACCGTGCCGTTCCCCTCGGTCTGGATGCTCCCGCAGTGGCGCACCCAGGAGCTGCTGCACCAGCGGCTGCGCGAACTCGGCGGCGCGGTCGTCCTCGGCACCGCGCTGAGCGGCCTCGACCAGCACCCGGACCGGGTCGAGGCCCGGCTGACCGGCCCCGACGGCGCAGAGCGGACCGTCTCCGCCCGCTACCTGGTCGCCGCCGACGGCGGCCGCTCCACCGTCCGCCGGGCGGTGGGCATCCCGATGACGGGCGAGCAGGTCGACCCGCGCCCGGCCCTGGTCGCCGATCTGGAGATCGACGGCCTGGACCGCGGGAACTGGCACGTCTGGCCGAAGGCACCCGGCGGCCCGCTGCTGCTCTGCCCGCTGCCGAGCACCACCGCGTTCCAGCTGTTCGCCCAGTTCGGCACGGAGGGCGGCACGGAGAACGGCGCGGAGAACGGCACGGAGGGCGGTCCCGGCCCGGAGGAGCCCGACACCTCGCCGGAGGGCGTGCGACGGACCGTCGCGGCCCGCACCCACCTGCCGGAGTCGGCGCTCGGCCGGGTGCACTGGGCCTCCGGCTTCCGGCCCCGCACGGCGCTCGCCGAGCGGTTCCGGCAGGGCCGGGTCTTCCTGGCCGGCGACGCCGCGCACATCCACTCCCCGGCCGGCGGCCAGGGCCTCAACACCAGCATCCAGGACGCCTACAACCTGGGCTGGAAGCTCGGCCAGGTGCTGCGGCACGGCGCCGACGAGGCCCTGCTGGACAGCTACGAGGAGGAACGGCTGCCGATCGCCGCCGAGGTGCTGGAGATCTCCACCCGGCTGCACCGCGCGGGCGGGGTCAGGGCCGGCGGACTGCGGCGCGGCCCGCGCACCGAACAGCTCGGACTCGGCTACGAGGACGGCCCGTTGACCGTCGAGGCACGCCCCGGCCTGGCCGAGGACGCACTGCGGGCCGGGGAGCGGGCCCCGGACGCGCCGCTGGACGGCACGGCCGACGGCGCCGCGAACGGCACGGCGGACGGCACGGCGGACGGCACGGCGGACGACGGCAGCGGGTCGGCGCGGCGGCTCTTCGAGCTGTTCCGCGGCCCGCAGGTCACCGTGCTCGCGGTCGGCCGCGCCCTGCCCGAGCTGCCCGCCGGGGTGCACGGGCACCGGATCGACGGCGGCGTCACGGAGCGGGTGTACGGACCGGGCCTGTTCGTCGTCCGACCGGACGGCTACCTGGGCCTGGCCACCCACGACCCCGCCGACCTGCCGGGCTACCTGGGCCGCCTCGGCCTGCACTGAACCCCGCCGCGCAGGACAGCCGCACCGCAGCCGGACGACGGCGGATGCGGTGGCATACGCCCCCGGCACCTGCCACGCGCGTAGACCGAAGCGCCGCAAAAGCCCCGGGGCTCACTCCCCGGCCGCGTCCCAGGCCTCGGGCGGGCCCCACAGCGGCGCCGTGCACCGCTGGTAGGTGGCCTGCCAGTGCGGCCAGTGCCGGGCCACGAGGTCGTCGCAGTCGGCGAGCAGCCGCTCGACCAGCGCCGGCTCGACACCGTCCAGCAGCCAGGCGAGCGCGTCCGGCGTGCCCGGGCCGTCGGCGGAGTGCATCACGTCGAGCAGCTCGGGCAGGCTGCCCACCCGCGAGTTCTCCGTGAAGACCATCTCCATCCGCGGCAGCAGCTGGCGCTCCTCGACCCGCAGATGGGTCTCCAGCCGGGCCGCGAGGTCCTCGATCGCGTAGGCCACCGGCCAGACCGAACCGGTGTCCCGGCTGGCGATCCGGACCAGGGTGGTGACCCGGGTGAACGAGTGGTCGAGGTTGTGGTGGTCCGACTCCAGCCAGTTCAGCAGCAGCCGCAGCTCGGGCGCGAACCGGCGGACGATCGGCCAGATCCGGGTGTCCTGCTGCTCGTGGTGGCAGGACAGCACGGCGGTGACGAAGGTCCAGTGGCGCAGCAGCGCGGCGCCCTTCTCGTCCTCACCGGGCTGCAGCAGCCGGAGGGCGTTGGGCAGCCGGGCGAGGTCGCGGCGGAGTGCGGAGTGCACCAGCCGCAGGCCGGCGAAGCGGAAGGCCTGCGGCTCCTCGTCGGCGGTGCGGTCGTGCACGGGGCCGCCCTGGGTGGGCACGGCCGGGGACACCGGGGACGCTACGGGCAGCAGGTGGCTGGGCATGGCACTCTCTTCACGTCTCGGGCAGGGCTGGCACGACCTGGCGGAAGTGGTGGGCTGGCACTCCCACCAGGGTGATGAGAGGACATCAGAGGCGAATCAATGTCCGATTGACGTGCAGCTCAGCGGCTGTTCGACCCGCTCCGGTGGGCGCGGCGGCGAACGCGGCGCAACATTCCGCCGCGACCGTCACGGGCGGCACGACCACCACGACCGTCACGAGCGGCACGACCACCGCATTTCGTCACGGGATACCGGAAACGGCGGAGCGGACCGGCCGATGCGATCGGCCGGTCCGCTCCGCTCCGTTCCTGAGCCGGTGCCCCAGTGCCCCGGGTGCCTCAGTCGCTCTGCGGCCCCGCGAGGTTCTTGGTGAGCCACTGCAGGGTGTCCGGGATCATCTTCTTGAAGTCGGTGGTCAGGTGCTTCCCGCCGGGCTGCTCGTAGTACTCGACGGTGAGCGGCGGCGCGGCCTTCGCGACCCACGCCTTGACCAGCTTCATCTCGTACGCGTTGGCGCCGCCGGCGGTGGCCAGCATCCTGACGTCGGCCTTGCCCTGGGCGACCAGCAGGTCGGGGCTGTTGGCCTGGCGGTCGGTCTCGTAGCCCTTCCAGAGCGGCGAGTCGGGGTTGAAGTAGCCGTCGATCGGGACGGCGGCCTTGAACTTGTCCGGGTGCTGCAGGGCCAGCTTCGCGCTGCAGAACGCGCCGGTGGAGGCGCCCATCAGGCCCCAGCCGTCGCGGCCCTTCACGGTGCGGAAGTTGGCGCGCACGAAGTCGGGGATGTCCTCGGCCATCCAGGTGCCGATCTTGGGCTGGCCCGGGATGTCGGCGCACTCCAGGGCCTTGGCCTCGTTGGAGTCGAGGTTCTGCACCGGCATGATCATGATGAAGGGGTGGGCCTTGCCCTGCTTGGCGAGGTCGGCGTCGACCTCCTGGATCGGCAACTGGTTGTCCGTCCAGGTGTTGTAGCCGGCGCTCTGGCCGCCCGCGTACAGCGTGAGCACCGGGAAGCCGGTCTTCGCGTACTTCGGGTCGTTGTACTCCGGGGGGAGCCAGACCCAGACCTTGCCGGAGACCCCGGACTTGGGACCGGCCAGGGTGGTCATCATGATCTGGCCGGCGGCGGTGTCCCTGGCCTTGCCGAACGCGGCCTGCGGGCCGGTGGGCATCAGCACCTTGCCGGAACCGGCGGCCGGGACGGGCGCCGCCGGGGCCGAGGTCGAACCGGCCGCCGGGGAGCCCGGGGCGGAGGAACCGGGAGCGGAAGAACCGGGAGCGGAGGAACCGGGCGCCGAGGAGGCCGCGGACGCGGCGGAGGAGCCGGTGACCGCCGCCGCACCCTTGCCGGCGCCGGCCTTCGCCGAGTCGCCCTTGCTCCCGCCGTCCGTACTACCGCAGGCCGCGAGCGCGGCGGCCAGGGTGAAGGCGGTGGCACCGGTCAGCACGGCGCGGAAACGGGAGGACTGCGGCTGCACGGTGAGAACTCTCCGACCGGTGTCGCGCCCCGCTCCGCGGAGCCGGGCGGTGGCCCCCGGGTGGGGCCGGACAGGCCCGGGGCGCGACTGTCTGCGGGACCCCCGGGAGGCTGATCGCCGCCCTGCGCGGCGGCGTGCCGTCCTGCGATCTTATGACGTGACCTGCCCCGGGCCGGTTGCGCGGCAGCCGGCTCCGATCCAATGTTTGTTCCCGATCGAGTAAAGCCTCCGCCGGGCCCTGCCGACCGGCGGGGTGGCGCCCCCGCCGGTCGGCGGGGATCCACCGGACCGGGACCGGAGCGCTCGCCGGACCGGGACGGAACCCTCCCCCAGGGCCGCCCGCACCACCACCGCAGGCTCGTCCACCGCGGACCCGTCCACCGCGGGCTCGTCCACCGCCCACCGCCAGGACCGCCCGAACGAGCGAGCGGCCACCGCTCCGCCCGGGCCTTGGACACTCGTACCAGTGACGCCGGGGCGGGGATCGGGAACGATCGGGCCAGCCGCCGTGAGCCGAGGAGCCCGCCATGCTGGAACAGATCGCCGTTGTCACCGGAGCCGGGAGCGGCGTCGGCCGGGCCGTCGCACGGGAACTGGCCGCCGGGGGATGGCGGCTGGTGCTCGCCGGACGGCGCGCGGAGCCGCTGCGCGAGACCGCCCGACCGATCGCCACGGAGGCCCTGGTGGCACCGACCGACGTCACCGATCCGGAGGCCGTGGACGCGCTGTTCGCGGCGGCCGTCGAGCGCTTCGGACGGGTGGACCTGCTGTTCAACAACGCCGGGACCTTCGGCGCCCCGGCCGCGGTGGACGAGCTGGACATCGCCGAGTGGCGGGCCGTGGTCGACCTCAACCTGACCGGCGCGTTCCTGTGCGCCCGCGCGGCGTTCCGGCAGATGCGGGCGCAGCGTCCGCAGGGCGGCCGGATCATCAACAACGGCTCGATCTCCGCGCATGTGCCGCGCCCGCAGTCGGTCGCCTACACCGCGACCAAGCACGCCGTGACCGGGCTGACCAAGTCGCTGTCGCTGGACGGCCGCCCGTACCGGATCGCCTGCGGGCAGATCGACATCGGCAACGCCGCCACCGACATGACGGCCGCGATGAGCCTGGGCGTCCGGCAGGCGGACGGGCGGATCGCGGTGGAGCCGACCATGGACGTCGCCGATGTGGCCCGCACCGTGCGGCACATGGCGGAACTGCCGCTGGAGGCCAATGTGCAGTTCGCCACCGTGATGGCGACCACCATGCCGTACGTCGGCCGCGGCTGAGCCGACGCCCCGGAGCCGACGACCGGCGGCCGACGCCCGACGAC
>NZ_JZWY01000156.1:0-4837 GCF_000966955.1 Streptomyces sp. NRRL S-495 | reverse complement strand
CCCGCCCCGGCGGCTACTCGTCGTGGGAGTGCCGGTAGCGCCGCCCGCCGTCCCCGTCGACCAGTAGGTAGACGCTGGTGGTGGGCCAGTACTCCCCCGCCTCGGCCGCGGGCAGTTCGGTCCGCAGCGCCATCCGCAGCGCGGGCGGCGGGGCGGCGGCGGGGACGCGCTTGCGGTGGCCGTCCCAGCGGCCGCCGCAGAGTTCGAGGTCGAGGACGACGGGGGTGGTGCTCATTCCGCGATGCTGACAGCGTTCACCCGCCGAGACGGGTTTGAGGACGCCGGTCCACTCGTAGGGGGGACACCCGTCGCACCGGGCTGACGGGCATCCCCCCACACCAGCGCTCCCTACGGGCGCCAGGTGTCGTTCAGCACCACCTTGCCCGAGGCGGGCACCGTCGCGGTCCGGTTGGCCCCGGACTCCCAGGTGACCCCGCCCGAGGCGTCCTTGCGCAGGTACTTGTACGCGAAGGACGTCCCGGCGGGCAGCGCCGCGTCGAGCTTCCACAGCGGGTAGGCGGCCGAGGCTAGCGGCAGCGCGGCGGCCGGGTCCCAGGCGCCGAGGGCGGGGTTGTCCCCGACCACATAGAGGTTCTGCCCCCAACTGGTGGTCGCGTTGACGGCGAAGGACGCCCCGCCGGTAACCGCGGTGCCGCCACCGGGCGCTCCGACGTACAGCGCGACCGCGTCGCCGGCGCCGACGGTGGCGGTGAACCGGCCGTCCGTGCCGACGGTGTAGGACGGACCGGTGCACCCGCCGGCCACCGGGTCGCCGTGCTGGACGTCGCAGTACGAGCCGGCCGGCAGCGAGGTCTGGAAGGTCCGGGCGATCGCGGCGCTCTCCCGGTTGATCGCCACGAAGCCCTTGCCGCCCCGGCCGAAGGCGATCGCGTTGCCGCCGTTGGACCACCAGTCGGTGAGTCCGGTGCCGGCCACCGCGTTGCGGAAGCCGACCATGTTGGCCACCTGCCGCCAGGCGTGGGTGCAGTTCCAGCCGTCCTGGTAGCAGGCGTTGACGGTGCCGCCGTTCGGCGGGCCGTCGTCGTGCCCGGTGAAGGCGTAGCCGGAGTACACGTTGGGCGAGCCGTACGGGTGGGCCAGCATGAAGATGTTGGCCAGGGTGTAGGCGGAGCCGTCCCGGTAGGTCAGCGTGGAGCCGTTGCGCTCGGTGTCCCAGTTGTCGACGAAGGTGCGGGCCTTGTCGCTGGGCAGCAGGCCGCCGCCCCAGCCGGACAGGTCGGCGAGCCGGCCGCCCTGGAAGGCGCTCTTCAGCCAGGTGCCGGAGCGGAACTCGTCGACGTCGCCGGTGCCGGTGTACTCCGAGGGCTGGATCGGCTCGCCGCCGCCGTAGATGACCTCCTGCACCCAGTACGCCTGCGGGTTGGCCGTTTTCGCCTTGATGGCGGCGAGGTCGGCGGCGGCGATGTGCTTGGCGGCGTCGATCCGGTAGCCGTCGACGCCCAGCGAGGCCAGGTCGTTCAGGTAGGCGGCGATCGTCCGCTGGACGTAGGCGCTGCCGGTGTCCAGGTCGGAGAGGTTGACCAGCTCGCAGTTCTGCACCTCGGAGCGGTCGTTGTAGTTGCCGATCGCCCTCCGGCAGGAGTGGAAGTCCTGGTCCTGGTAGTACCCGGGGTAGGTGTACTTGCTGTAGGCGGTGCCGCCGGTGCCGGTGCCGGAACCCGCCGACATGTGGTTGATCACCGAGTCGGCGATCACCTTGACGCCGGCCGCGTGGCAGGTGTCGATCATGTTCTTGAAGGCCGTCCGGTCGCCGAGGCGCCCGGCTATCCGGTAGCTCACCGGCTGGTAGGAGGTCCACCACTGGCTGCCCTGGATGTGCTCCTGGGGCGGCGAGACCTCGACGAAGCCGTAGCCCTTCGGGCCGAGGGTGTCGGTGCAGGCCTTGGCGACCGAGTCGAAGCGCCACTCGAAGAGGGTCGCCGTGACGTCCTTGCCGCCGCCGGGCGGGGCGGCCTGTGCGGTGGGGGCGGCGCCGAGGGCGCCGGTGAGCGAGAGGGCGAGGGCCGCCGAGGCGCCGAGCGCGCCGGCCGCGCGGACGGGCCTGGCGCTGCGGACGGGCCCGGTTCTGCGGGCAGGCCGACGGACGGGAACGGTGGTGACCACGTTGTCTCCTGTGGGGGTGGCTGGGGTGGGGGCAGCCGGGGTACCGCTGATGAAAGCTTGCTGAAACTTTCAGGAAATGTGCTGCGCCGAACTTAGGGTCGCCACCGGAACCCGTCAAGGGGATGGGAGAAAGGTTTCCGCGGGCCCGCAAAGGTCGTGGACGAACCCACAACGAAGGTGCCACCCCAGGAAGGGATGGCACCTGGCCGGTCGGAGGGCTGCCGCCCCGTCAGACCGCGTCCGGCCCGCGCTCGCCGGTACGCACCCGGACCACGGTCTCCACCGGGACCGCCCACACCTTGCCGTCGCCGATCTTCCCGGTCCGGGCGGCCCGGACCACCGCCTCGATCACCAGGTCCGCGTCCTCGTCCTCGACGACGACCTCGATCCGCACCTTGGGCACCAGGTCGATCCGGTACTCGGCACCCCGGTACACCTCGGTGTGCCCGTGCTGGCGGCCGTACCCGCTGGCCTCGCTGACGGTCAGTCCGTGAACCCCGGCGGCCTGCAGCGCGCGCTTGACCTCGTCCAGCTTGAACGGCTTCACGATCGCGGTGATCAGCTTCATGCGGAGGGCGCCTTGTCGGACGGGTGCGCGAGCACGCTGGCGGTGGGGCGGGCCGGGACGGTCCCCTGCCCCAGCACACCGTGGCCCAGGACGCCGTGATCGTACGCGGTCTCGGCGTGCACGGCGAGGTCCAGGCCGGTGAGTTCGTCCTCCTCGCCGGCCCGGAAGCCCATCAGCCGCTCGATCGCCCACCCGATGCCGTAGGTGACCGCGAAGGCGTAGACCGCGACGGCGGCGACGGCCACCAGCTGGCGGCCCAACTGCCCGAACCCGCCGCCGTGCAGCAGCCCCGTCGCGCCGCCGGTCATCGCGGCGGTGGCGAAGAGGCCGATCAGTACGGTGCCGATCGCCCCGGCCACGAAGTGCACGCCCACCACGTCCAGCGAGTCGTCGAAGCCGAAGCGGAACTTCCAGCTCACCGCGTACGAGCAGACCACGCCGGCCGCCAGCCCGATCACCAGGGCGCCGAGCAGGTCGACGCTGCCGCAGGACGGCGTGATCGCGACCAGGCCCGCGACCGCGCCGGAGGCAGCGCCGAGGGTGGTGGCATGGCCGTCCCGGCGCTTCTCGACCAGCAGCCAGCCGAGCAGCCCGGTGCAGCCGGCCGCCTGGGTGTTGAGCAGGGCGGAGGCGGCCAGGCCGTTGGCGCCCAGCGCCGAACCGGCGTTGAAGCCGAACCAGCCGAACCAGAGCAGGCCCGCGCCGAGCAGCACCAGCGGCAGGCTGTGCGGGCGCATCGCCTCCTTGCGGAAGCCGATCCGGGGCCCGAGCAGCAGCGCCAGGGCCAGACCGCTCGCCCCGCAGTTGACCTCGACCACGGTGCCGCCGGCGAAGTCCAGCGCGCCCAGCCGGGCCAGGATCCAGCCGCCGGGCGCGAACACCCAGTGCGCGACCGGCACATAGACCAGCAGCGTCCAGACGGCGGTGAAGGCCACCCAGGCGCCGAACCTGGCCCGGTCCGCGATGGCACCGCTGATCAGCGCGGCGGTGATGATCGCGAAGGTCAGCTGGAAGGTCGCGAACAGCACGGTGGGGACCGTTCCGGTGACCGAGGCGGGCGTGATCCCGGCCATCCCCAGGTGGTCGAGGCCGCCGATCAGCCCCCAGCCGCCGGCGTCCGGGCCGAAGGCGAGCGAGTAGCCGGCCAGCAGCCAGACCACCGTGACCACCGCGATCGAGACGAAGCTCATCATGATCATGTTGAGCACGCTCTTGGCGCGGACCATGCCGCCGTAGAACAGCGCCAGCCCCGGGGTCATCAGGAGCACCAGCGCGGTGGCGGCGAGCAGCCAGGCGGTGTCGCCGGTGTCGATCCCCGCGGCGCGTCGGCGGCCAGGGAGGCGGCACCGGACGCGGCTGCCGACACGGCCGGCGGAACGGCGCCGGGTGCGGCCGCGGACACGGCCAGGGAGGCGGCCAGGAGCATGGGAGGTCCTCCGGAGCTGCGAAGAGGGCAGGTGCCGGAAGTGTGGCGAGAACGGATTACCGGTCGCGGACAGACACGTTTCGCCCGTGTTTCGTGTTGCCCGCCGGTTGCCCCGGGGTGACCGTACGGTTTCCGGAACCTCACAGTCCCGGACCTCGAAGCGCCGGTCCGCAGGCACCCGCCCACGACACAGGGCCCGGCGGTCGCACCCGCCGGGCCCTGCCCTGTCTTACCTGGTTTCCGCCGGGTTCACCGGCGCCGGGTCAGCTCGTGGCGATCGAGGTGTCGTCGATCACGAAGCTGGTCTGCAGCGAGGAGTCCTCGGTGCCGGTGAACTTGAGGGTCACCGTCTGGCCCGCGTAGGCCGACAGGTCGAAGGTGCCGCAGCTGGTAGCCCGCGGCCGCGTCCGCGTTGGAGTAGGTCTTCAGCGTGGTGCCGTTGACCTGGACCGTCAGCTTGTCGTACTGGGTGGTGCCGGACTCGCCGGTGTCGATGTGCAGGTAGAAGCTGAGGGTCGCCTTGCAGCCGGTCGGGACTGGTCACCGTCTGGGACAGCGTGTCGGTGTGGGCGGAGCCGTAGCCGTTCAGCCACGCCTTCCAGGTGCCACCGTGCGGGGCCTGCGAGGCCGACTTGTCGACGACACCGCTGGAGGCGGTCCACGGCGCGGCCGTGCCCGTCTCGAAGCCCGCGTTGCCGAGCAGCTGCGCCGGGGTGCAG
>NZ_JZWY01000155.1:0-8788 GCF_000966955.1 Streptomyces sp. NRRL S-495 | reverse complement strand
TGCCGCCACCGCCGCCGGAGACCACCCAGGTGAAGCTGGTGCTACCGGACTTGGCCGCCGCGTCCTTCGCCGTCACGGTGACGTTGTAGGTGCCCGCCGTGCTCGCGGTGCCGCTGATGACACCGGTGGAGGCGTTGATCGACAGACCGGCCGGCAGGCCCGTCGCCGAGTAGGTGTACGGGGTCGAACCGCCGCTCGCCGTGATCTTGAGGTTCGCCGCACCGCCCACCGCCGTCGACTGGTCGCCCGGGTTGGCGACCGAGACGGAGCCGCTGCCCGCGGGCTTCGTCAGCAGGCAGCCGCTGACGTTGAGGTCGATGACCCGGCCGTTGCCCAGGCAGGTGGTGAACCAGTAGGTCTGCTGGCCGTAACTCTGGCCCTGGTGCACCGTGGTGGTGCCGTCGGCGGCGACCTCGCACGGGTTGTTGAGGGTGCACATCTGGCCGTCGTCGTTGCCGGTGTTGTTGATGCCGACGACCTTGCGCGTGGCGGCGTCGACGATCGGCGAACCGGAGGTGCCGTGCGTGGTGTTGCAGCCGGAGCTGTAGCGGATCGAGTCGCGCCAGCTCCAGGCGTCCTCGCGCAGGTCGGTGAAGCCGTTGACGGAGCAGTTCCAGGTCTGCTTCCAGTAGGACGACGGTATGTACATCGCCGAACCGTCGACCGGGTGGGTGTCGTTGATGGTCAGCGCGGTGGCGCCGAACTTCGAGGTGATCGACCCGAAGGTGTCGGTGAGCTGGTACAGCGCGACATCCGTGCCGGTCATCGTCGCGTACAGCACCTTGTCGGCCTGCACGGTGCCGAGCGAGCCGCCGGAGGCGTTGAGCAGGGTGCCGCTGCGGCTGGCGGTCTGGTTCTGGATGACCTGGCCGGCGGGGGGCATGGTCGGCAGGCAGTGGCCGTTGGTGAGCATCAGGGCCCGGTCGGTGTCGACCGACGAGGGGTAACGCACCAGCGAGGCCGAGCAGTTGCTCAGCGCGATGGTGGACGCCAGGTCACCGGCCTGTACCGCCTGCGCGGGGGCGACTGCCACGGAGGTGAGGACCCCGGCGATGACAGCGCTCGCGGCGGACGCGGCGGCAAGTCTCTTGAGCATGGCTCTCCTTGTGGGGGATGCGGGGCGTACGACCGGTTGCGGACGCCCGCGCCGCACGAAAGTGCCATGGTCACCTCAATCGGTCAACCGATCGGGCAGAAGTCACACCCGCGAATCCACCCGAGTCACCACCAACCGGCCACCTGTCGCAACCGGGCGAATGTTCGCCGGACGGCGTGACGCTCCGATCCCGGGCGGGCTTTCGCCCTAGGCTGTCCGCGATCGCGGACGGCCCGACGGACAGTCCGGCGAACGGCCCGGTGAACGGCCCGACGGACAGCCGCGCCGGGAAGGCAGAGAAGTGGAGCACAACGTGAGTGCCGCGCAGGCGAGGCCCGGCGACTACAGCCAGGTACCCAACCCGGAGCACGCCCTGAAGTACGCCGTCCGACACATCGCGGGTGAGCGGGTCGAGATCGTCGAAGGAGTCATCACACCGGTGTCGCCGTCCTGGGCCCACGAGAGTGCCGTCGACCTCATCCGGGAACAGATCGGCCCACGGCTGCGGGAGCTGGGGCTCCGGGCCGGGTCGGGGAACCTGGACCTCCCCGGGACGGAGAACTTCTACGTCCCGGACCTCGCCGTGGTGCCCGCCGGGTTGGCCAAGACCGAAGGGGCCCTGGTGCCGGACCAGACCCTCCTGGTGGTCGAGGTGATGTCCCTGTCCAACGCCGAGACGGACCGGACGGCGAAGCGGCGCCGCTACTCGCAGTACGGGGCGCCGGTCTACCTGCTGGTGGACCGTCAGGAGCGGACGTGCACGCTGTTCTCCCAGCCGGGACAGCTCGGGTACACGCTCGTCGAGGGGCCGCACCCGTTCGGGGTGGCGGTACGGCTTCCGGAGCCGCTGGACGTCGTCCTGGACACGACCGAGTTCTGACGGTACCGAGGCTGCCCCCGCATCCCCGGGCGCGGCCTGATCGCCACCGCCAGCGAGGCCGTCAGCGCAGGTCGAGGACCGGGCGGGTGGAGAGGCAGTCGACGAGGTCCTCGCCCTCCTCGCCGTAGACGAGGGCCGCGAGGTCGGGGTGGCGGTTGGCCGTGGCGAGCGGGAGCCAGGACAGGAAGGTGCCGTAGCCGCCGCAGACGGACTCGCCGCCGTCACCGCCGTGGATCCGGCCGGGCTCGGCGGTGATCTCGGAGCGGTAGGTGTCGTGCGCGATGAGCAGGCCGAAGGCGTTCGGCCCGGCGTGCGGGCCGGAGTCGTCGCCGTACGGGACGCGGTCGAGCGGGCACTCGTCGCCCCAGCGGAACAGGGTGTGCGCGCCGGCGCCGCAGGCGTGCTCCCACTCGTCGGACGTCGGCAGCCGGAGGCCCTCGCGGGCGAGGACGGCCGGCATGTCGGCGGGCGCCTCCTCGATCGGCTCGTCCTGGACGGCCATGAGCAGGGTCGGCACGGTGACCGTCCGGCGCGGGCTGAGCACCCGGGCGAGGTGGGCGTGCGGGTCCTCGTCGCCGAAGCCCTGGTCGACGCTCTCCTCCTGGTAGCCGGCGAGGAGTTCGGCGGACGGCCGCCAGGCCGCCACGTCGAAGCCGACGGTGACCCGCCCACCCGGTATCAGTGCGAACATCCGCCCGCCCCGCTCGACCAGCACCCGGTGCAGCGGGGCCCCCAGGTGCTCGACCGTCCCGACCCGCTCGAGCCGCCCGCCCGCGCTGTCGGCGGCCTGGGCGGCGATCCGGGTGGCGGCGGCGAGGTCGAGCCGGCGCCAGGCGGCGAAGGTGAGGGCGGCGAGCGGTTCGGGGGCCATGACGGGAGTGTGGCATGGGCCACTGACAATTGACTGGGAGTGGACCACGGGCGACCCGCCGGGGACGGGCCGCCCGGGGACGCCGCTCGGCCGAGGTCGGGGACCGGGTGCTCCGGGGCCAGCACGGCGGCGATGCGCTGGGCGATGGTGTGGGCGCTGTGCCCGCCGGGCGCGGACGGCCCGTCGGTGGTGGAGACGGCGATCGCCAGGTGCTCGCACGGAAGGTGGTCCTGGGAGGCCGAGCAGCCGAAGAACAGCGGGTGCTGGGAGATCCAGTCGTTCAGCACCAGCACGCCCATGCCGTAGTGGGTGGCCTCGGTCTGCGGGATGCAGACCGTGTCCGGGCACTTCCCGGTCGCCCCGCCGAGGCCCACCGTCCCCGGGTTCAGCAGTTCGCGGCAGCCGGCCGGGGAGAGCAGTTCGGCCGAGCCGACGCCGGCGGCCGAGCTCGCCAGGTCGCAGATGTCGGTGGTCTGCACCGCACCGGGGGCGGTGGTCCAGGAGGGGTTCCAGAAGGTGGACTCCTCGTACCGGCCCCGGTCGGCGGTGAAGGCGCGCAGGACCGGTGTCGGCCCGACGGCCCTCGACCCGCGCGAAGGTCACCCGTCGGGCCCGCCCAGGACCCGGCGCCGGGTCCTGGGCGCGCGGGTCCTGGGCGGGCGGGCCCAGGCCGCCGGGCGCTACGGCTGCGGGAAGTTCTGCTCGTCCACGTCGCTGGTCTTCGCGTTGCCGCCGACCTTCGCGGTCAGCGTGATCGACCAGATCGAGTAGGTCTTGCCGGTCTCGAAGGCCAGTGTCTCGTCGAACTTGGTGTAGCTGCAGTCCTGGGTGAACATCTTCAGCGTCGGGTCCCAGTCGATGCCGTCGGAGAAGAACACGTCGTAGGTGCCGTCCTCGATGCCCTTGATCGAGGCCTTCTTCCCCTTGCCGACGTACAGCGAGTGGACGGCCTTGCCGGTCTTGGAGAGCGTGACGACGGAGTCGGTGCTGCCCTCCGCGTTGTCGATGTTCAGCTCGCCCTCGCCGCGCAGCTTGCCCTTGGTGACGAAGGCGCCGTTGTCGAGCGCCCGGGTCTGCTGCTGCGGGGTCTGCGGGACGGTGAAGTTGGTGGTGTAGCCGGCCGCGGTCATCTCGGCGAGGGCGCCGGGGATGGCCTTGAGGCCCTCCGAGAGGCCGACCTGGGCGAAGGCGGAGCCGGTGGTGCAGTAGGTCTTCGCCTTGATGTCGGTACGGATCTTGCTCAGGTCGGTGGCGAGCTGCGAGAGCGCCGTCACCAGTTGGCGTTTGGTGGTGCCGACCCCGGCCGGGGTGGCGCTCAGCCCGAGACCGCTGCTGGCGGAGTTGGCGGCGCCGGCCGCCTCCTGGAGGCCGGCCATGAAGCCGGTCAGGTCGGAGGCGGGGTTGATCTTGCCGAGCGCGGTGCTGACCGGGTCGACGTAGCCGGCCAGGACCGGCCCGTACGGCGTCGGCGTCGGGGTCGGCGTGGGTGTCGGCGTGTAGGTCGGCGCGGGCAGCGCGCTGAAGCCGTCCGACGGGCTCGACGCCGCCGAACTGCCGCCGCCGCCCGATCCGCCGTCGCTGGCCCCGGAGCAGGCAGCCAGCAGCATCGCTGCGCCGGCCGCCGTGCCGACCTTGATGAAGGACCTCATGGCGTTCCCCCGGATGTTCTCTCGGTGCTCTCTCATGCACACTCCGTGCAGTCTGCTCGTCCCCGCCGACATGATCCCGACCCGACAAGAGACGGTCAACAGGGCGCACTTGCAGCGCGTCGAAGCGTATATGGGGCGCATAAAGGGGCGCGCGGAGGGGCAGGGCGGGTCAACTACGATCGACGGGTGCTCAGCCTCACGGGACTCCCGCTCCAGATCATCGCCGCCGTGCTCGCGGTCGGCGTCTTCGCCGCCACGATGTGGCTCTGGCCGAGGTTCGGCGGACACGGGTGGAAGGCCTGGACGGGACGGGTCGGCGCCTTCCTCGCCACCCAGCTCGCGGTGCTGGTCGCGATGGGTCTGATCGCCAACGGCTACTTCGGCTTCTACAGCTCCTGGAGCGACCTGCTCGGCACCAACGGCAAGCCCGGCACCGTCGTCGACCACCAGCCGAACGCGGCCGCCACCCTCTCCGTCACCGGGGAGAAGAACATGTACTCGGCGCAGGGCTCGGCCCGCGACCGCTCCGGGGTGATCCAGGAGGTCTCGGTCCGCGGCCCGCAGAGCGGACTGAGCAGCGACGCCTTCGTCTACCTCCCGCCGCAGTACTTCCAGCCCGAGTACGCGCAGAGCAAGTTCCCGATGGCCCTGGTACTGGCCGGGTACCCGGGCTCGGCGGAGAAGCTCATCACGCTGATGCAGTACCCGGCCTCCGCCCTCACCGCCATCGAGGAGAAGAAGCTGCCGCCGACCGTCCTGGTGCTGATGCGCCCGACCCTGGTCGGCAACCGCGACACCGAGTGCATGGACGTCCCCGGCGGGCCGCAGGTCGAGACCTTCTTCACCAGCGACCTGCCCAAGGCGCTGTCCGCCGGCTACCGGATCGGCACCGACCCGGCCAACCGCGCCGTGATCGGCAACTCCACCGGCGGCTACTGCGCCCTCAAGTTCGCGCTGCGCAAGCCGGACGCGTACCGGTCCGCGATCTCGCTCTCCGGCTACTACACCGCGCCGATCGACGAGACTACCGGCGACCTGTTCGCGGGCAACGACCGGCTGAAGCAGGAGAACGACCTGGTCTGGCGGCTGCGGAACAAGCCCGCCGAGCCGGTCGCGCTGCTGCTCGCCACCAGCTACGACGAGAACAACTACGAGGGCACCCAGGCCATGGTCGGCGCGTTCAAGGCGCCGACCGAGCTGTCCACCATCACCCTCGACACCGGCGGCCACAACTTCCACACCTGGACCAGGGAGATCCCGCCCGCGCTGGAGTGGCTCGGCAAGCACCTGACGATGCCGCAGGCTGCGTAACAGCGCCCCGGCCGACGTAGCGGCACCCCGGTCGGCGCAACAGCACCAGCCCTCCCACCAGGGGCGGCGAGGATCACAGACGGCTCATACCCGGGTCTCACCGTTCTCTCAGCCGGGCGCCCGAGCGTAGCGCCCATGACCACGACCAGCCTCACCCCGCCGGCCGGCGAGCCCTGGCCGGAGGCCGGGGACTTCCCGCCCCCGCTGCTGCCGCCCGGCTCCGCGCCGGAGGGGGCGGCACCCGGGCGGCCCGCCCACCCGCCGCTGTTCCCGGAGTTCCCGCTGCCGCCCACCGGCCCCAAGGGCCCGGCCTCCTGGGCCGGACGGCTGCGCACCCTGCCCGGCCGGACCTGGCGGGGACGCCCGGAGGACCCGCGCTGGATCCGGCCCTCGCTGCTCGCCCTGCTGGCGGCCACCGCCGTCCTCTACCTCTGGGGCCTGTCCGCCTCCGGCTGGGCCAACTCCTTCTACTCCGCCGCCGCCCAGGCGGGCAGCCAGAACTGGAAGGCCTTCTTCTACGGCTCCTCGGACGCCGGGAACTTCATCACCGTCGACAAGCCCCCGCTGGCCCTGTGGCCGATGGCGCTCTCGGCCCGGGTCTTCGGGCTCTCCTCCTGGTCGGTACTGGCCCCGCAGGCGCTGATGGCCGTCGGCACGGTCGCCACCCTGTACGCGACGGTGCGCCGGCGCTTCTCGCCGCTCGCCGGACTGCTGGCCGGCCTCGCCTTCGCGCTGACGCCGGTGGCGGCGCTGATGTTCCGCTTCAACAACCCGGACGCGCTGCTGGTCCTGCTGCTCACCCTGGCCGCCTACGGGCTGGTGCGGGCGATCGAGGCCGCGGGCACCCGGTGGCTGGTGTTCACCGGGGTGATGCTCGGTCTGGCCTTCCTCACCAAGACCCTGCAGGCGTTCCTGGTACTGCCCGCCTTCGTGCTGGTCTACCTGGTGGTGGCGCCGACCGGGCTGTGGCGGCGGGTCCGGCAGCTGCTGGCCGGCGGCCTGGCGATGCTGGTCGCGGGCGGCTGGTGGGTCGCGGTCGTCGAACTGGTGCCGGCGTCGGCGCGCCCGTACATCGGCGGCTCGCAGGACAACAGCTTCCTCTCCCTCACCTTCGGCTACAACGGCCTGGGGCGGCTCAACGGCAATGAGACCGGAAGCGTCGGCGGCGGTGGCCGCAGCCGGCTCCCGGCCGGGGCCGAGGCGGTCTTCGGCAACGGCCCCGGCGGTGCGCCCGCCGGTGCGCCCGGTGGAATGCCCGGTGGAATGCCCGGCGGGACGCGCGGCGGTGGCGGCTGGGGCGAGACCGGCATCACCCGGCTGTTCGACGGCGACATCGGCGGGCAGATCGCCTGGCTGCTGCCCGCCGCGCTGATCCTGCTGCTGCTCGGCCTGTGGGCGACCCGGCGGCACGCCCGGACGGACACCGCGCGCGCGGCCTTCCTGGTCTGGGGCGGCTGGCTCCTGTGCACCGCCCTGACCTTCAGCTTCATGTCCGGGATCTTCCACCAGTACTACACGGTGGCGCTGGCCCCGGCGGTCGCCGCACTGGTCGGCATGGGCGTGGACGGGCTGTGGCGGGCCCGGCACCGGCTGCCGTACGCGGCGGTGCTGGCGGCGACGCTCGCCGTGACGGCGGTGTGGGCGTACGTGCTGCTCGGGCGGAGCCCCGACTTCCAGCCGTGGCTGCGTCCGGCGGTGCTGGCCGGCGGGCTGCTCGCGGCGGTGGCACTGCTGGTGGCCGGCCCGCTGGGGGCCCGGCTCACGGGCGGCACCCCGGCGACCGGCTCGGGCGCCGGAGCCGATGCTCCGGCCGACGGGCGCGCCGGGGCGCGGCGGATCGCCGGGCGGGTGACCGCCGTGGCGGGCCTGGTGGGCGCGGCGGCGGCGCTGGGCGGTCCGGCGGCGTACGCGCTGGAGACGGTCGGCACCCCGCACCAGGGCTCGATCGTGCTGGCCGGGCCCTCGGTGGCGGGCGGCTTCGGCCCCGGCGGTATGCGGGGGCGCGGTGCGGGCGGCGGGCCGGCCCTGTGGCTCGACGGCCGGATGGTGACGCCCCAGATGTGTATAAGAGACAGCGCCCCAGCAGGGCGGCGGCCCGGACGGCGGTCAGGGCGGCGGTCAGGGCGGCGGCCAAGCCGTCCCAGGCTCCCCGCAGCAGGGCGGCGGCCGGGGCACCGGCGGGGTCCCGAACGGCAACGGCAGCACCCAGGGCCCGGGCCCGTACCTCGTCATCGGCGGCCCCGGCGGGATGAACGGGCTGCTGAACGGCGCCCAGGTGAGCGACGAGGCGGCCGCCCTGCTGGCGCAGGACGCCGACCGCTACCGCTGGGCCGCCGCGACCTCCGGTTCGCAGAACGCCGCCAGCTACCAACTCGCCTCCGGCGTCCCGGTGATGGCCCTCGGCGGCTTCAACAGCAGCGACCCGTCGCTCAGCCTGGACGCCTTCCGGCAGTACGTGCGGGAGGGCAAGGTGCACTGGTTCATCGGCGGCGGCTCGCGCGGCTTCGGCGGCGGGGAGACGGCCGGGGTGAACGGCACGAACGGGCCCGGTGGCGAGTCCTCGCAGTCCCAGACCGCCCGGATCGAGGAGTGGGTGGCGAGCCACTACACGGCCCGCACGGTCGGCGGGTCGACCTTCTACGACCTGACCCAGCCGCCCACCTCCTGACCCGGCAGCTCCGGCAGCTCCGGCAGCTCCCGACGGCGGGGCGTCCCACTGGTGCGTTCACCATGGTGCGCCCCGCCGGACCGTTACCCCCGGACCTTCACCCCCGGACCGCTACCCCCGGTCGCTCGCGCAGCGCGTCCCGGCGGCCGGCACCGTGCCGTCGACCAGGTAGGCGCCCACCGCCGCCCGGACGCAGGCGCTGTGCCCGTAGCCGGTGTGCCCCTCGCCCTCGCGGGTGAGCAGCACGGCGTTGCCCAACTGCGCGACGAGCTGCTGGGCGTTGGCGTACGAGGTCGCCGCGTCGCCGGTGGAG
>NZ_JZWY01000154.1:0-1597 GCF_000966955.1 Streptomyces sp. NRRL S-495 | reverse complement strand
GCTCCGGCAGTCCGGGTCGAACAGCGTCGCCGCCGGCTCGTGACGACTGATCAGCGGGGCCCTGGCGGCCATCCGGGCGTAGGCGTCCCGCAGCGCGTCCCCGGTCGGGACGTCGGTGGCCCCGTCGGCGCAGTAGATCGCCGTGTAGGCGTCGGCGGCGGCGCCGTAACGGCCGTCCCCGCCACGCTTGTTGTAGGAGTCGGCGTAGGCGAGCAGATAGTCGCCGTCGCCCTGGTTCATGGCCCGGCCGATGGCGGCGGCCAGGCCGTCCCAGCCGCCCTCGTCGCCGTAGAGGGCGTCCATCACGCCCGCCCAGGCGGCGGCGGAGGTGAGGACCCGGCCGCCGGTGGTGGTGAGCGGCTTCCGCTTCAGCCCGTCGAGGAAGTCGGCGGCCCGCCCGGCCGCCTTGTCCGGGTCCTTGCCGAACGGGCACTGCGCCTGCTGGGCGCAGTGGGCGGCGAAGGCGCGCAGCGAGCGGTCGAAGCCCGCGTACTGCTCGATGTTGGTCTCGGCGATCGGTTTGGCCGGGTCGATCGCGCCGTCCAGCACCAGTCGGCCGACCCGGGCCGGGAACTCCTCGGCGTAGACGCTGCCGAGGTAGGTCCCGTAGGACAGGCCCAGGTAGTTCAGCTTGGGGTCGCCGAGCGCCGCGCGCAGCACGTCCATGTCGCGCGCGGTGTCGCGGGTGCCGACGTGTTCCAGCAGCGTGCCGTACTTGGCGCGGCAGGCGTCCGCGAGCAGCTTGCCGTGCTCCGGCCCGGGGGTGTCGGTGGTGAGCCAGCTGTCCCGGGCCCGGTCGTCCAGGCAGTTGACCGGGGCACTGCGGCCGGTGGCCCGGGGGTCGAAGCCGACGATGTCGTAGTGGTCGCGCAGCGGACCGTCGTAGTCGCGCTGGCCGCCGAGGACGGCGTCGACACCGCTGTTGCCCGGCCCGCCCGGGTTGACCAGGAGCGACCCGGCCCGCTGCGCGGGCTCGGCGGCGCCGACCCGGGCCACCGCCACGTCGAGGGTGGCGCCGGACGGATCGGCGTAGTCCAGCGGCACCTTGAGGGTCGCGCACCGCACCGTCGCCGGGTCGACCCCCTCGGTCCTCGGGGCGCCCTTGCAGGCCGCCCAGGCGAGCTTCTGGCCGTAGAACGAGCGGAGCGCCGGGTCCGGGGCCGACTGCGCGGCCTCGGCCGCGGCGACACTCTCCACGCCGGAGGCGCCCGCACCGGTGGAGCCGCCCCCGCCGGTACAGGCCGCCAGCAGCACCGCCGCGGCGACGGCGGGCAGGGCACGTCGCGAGAGCCGGGTCGTCATCGAGTCCACCGCACACGAATATCACTCGACGATCACCCGGCCAACGGCGCCCCGCCCTCCGTCGCGTCAGCTCACCGTGCCGGGTCGGTCGCGCAGCGCGTCCCGGCGGCCGGCACGGTGCCGTCGACGAGGTAGGAGTGCACGGCGTCCCGGATGCACGCGCTGTGCCCGTACCCGGTGTGCCCCTCGCCCTCGCGGGTGAGCAGCACCGCGTTGCCCAACTGGGCGGCGAGCTTCTCGGCGTTGGCGTACGGTGTGGCCGCGTCGCCGGTGGAGCCGACCACCACGATCGGCG